>JAISRS010000256.1 GCA_031273485.1 Prevotellaceae bacterium | reverse complement strand
AACTCCTAAAAACTGCTTTTTCGGCGTTCAATGTCAATTTTTATTAATTTTTAAATCCTCATTTACAATTAGTAAACTCCGGTTTAAAAATCTTGTCTGCCTTGAAAAATCGAGTTTTTAGGAGTTCCCTGAAGAAAATGCACGTAACCTCCTGCAAAATATCAGTTATTATCGTTTGAAAGGTTACTGGTGGGATATGCAACATGATACCGTTTCGCATTTGTTCCAACCCGATGTTTATTTTGAAGACGTCATCGAACGTTATAATTTCGACCGCCTGTTGCGCGTTATTCTCTTCGAAGCTGTTGAACAGATAGAAAATGCACCCTGCATTTTTTTGTATCGAAACAAAAAATATTACAACATTTATTTGTTTTTGTTAAAAAATGTATATCTTTGCGCCCTGAATACATAATTGGTCTGTTAAACTTCAGGGACATAATTATCGGAAATTCGACCAATTATTATTCGAGCAACTGACCGAAATCTTTCTTTTGATAACCAACCACAGGTTACATAACTTAACGTTTATTGGAATTAAAAAAATATAAACTGCCAATAACTTTAAGTGACCGAATTTATTTAAACCGGATTTAATATTCGTAATATATACAGTATAATAAAAATAAGTATCGCTTGACATGTACGGAGATAGTTTTACATACGAAAAAATGTTGTTAACCGACAAATATTTGTTGGTTAATTCATTTATTTTGTTAGAGAGAGAGAGAGAGAGAGAGAGAGAGAGAGAGAGAGAGAGAGAGAGAGACCCATCTGGCGTATTGTCGGATTTTCTCGCGCGAAAATTAATCATAATATATCAGTTACGCAAAAAAAGCGTAAACAATTTTACATATTTTCTGCAAAAAGCCTTTACGGAAGAAACAGTTTCTTCCGCGAAGGCTTTTCTGTTTACTGTAAACGTCAATATCAGCATATCGGAAATTACTCTTATTCAATTCTGCAACCTTCTCCTCAGGAGGTTGGGAATGAATATTTTTTATATAACTAATGTATTAATTAAATGTCAAATTTATGAGGAAAATTTTATTTTTATCAGCCTGCCTGTTGTTGGCGGGCATCGGACTGGCACAAGCCCAGTCACGTTCGATTTCCGGGAAAGTTCTATACGCCGGAAATGATGATCCTGTTGTCGGAGCGTCGATAGTCGTAAAAGGCACATCAATCGGAACAACTACCGGCTCGGACGGCAGTTTCAAGATTAATGTCCCCGCTTCGTCAAGTATTCTGCAAGTGCTTCACATAGGTACACGGTCGGTGGAAGTGGAAGCTACGGACAATATGATAGTTCGGCTTGTGGAAGATTCCGAGGAATTGGAGCAGATAGTGATAACTGCTCTTGGAATTTCGAGGGAGAAAAAAGCGCTGGGTTACAGCATCACGGAAGTGAGCGGTAACGAATTAACTACCGCCCGCGGCGGAATCAACAATCCTGTGAATGCCCTGCAAGGCAAGGTGGCCGGATTGCAAATCGCCAGCAGCAGCGGTAACATGGGAGGTTCGTCCAAGATTCTTATTCGTGGAAATCATTCCATTTCGGGAAGTAATCAGCCACTGTTTGTGATCGACGGAGTGCCTATCGAAGGTCGGGATTACAACAGTACGGATGCTGCACGCGGCGCCGGCGGTTACGATTACGGTAATCTGATTCAGGACATTAATCCCGACGATATAGAGAGTCTGTCGGTGCTGAAAGGCGCCAACGCTTCCGCTCTGTACGGATCGCGTGCAGCCAACGGGGTTATTTTAATCACCACTAAAAAAGGAAAAGACGGCGAAGGAGGCGGTTACGGCGTTACCTTCAACACTTCGATAGGGTTTGAAGTGGTGAACAAATTACCTAAACTGCAACGTCTTTACGGAGGAGGTTACGACTTTGAAGAAGTAACAATCAATGGAAAGACCTATAACTATCCCAATTATGATATTGACGAAAGTTGGGGTCCGAAATTCGAGGGACAGGAAATTCTGTCGTGGTATGATTTGGCTAAATGGGAAGCCGGAGGTAAGGTCGGCAATCCGAGCACATCGAAATGGGTAGCGCCGGAAAACGATTTCGACAAGTTCTTTGAAACCGGCGTTTCGTTCACCAATAATATCTCCATAGCTCAATCCTCCGGACGGAGTAATGTGCGTATATCCTACACAAATAGCGATTTGAAGGGATATTTGCCTAACAGTACGTTTAAAAAGAATATTTTCAACGTGTCGGCATCCACAAAAAGCGCCGACAATAAGCTGGAAATCTTCACCAATGCTTCCTATCTGAACACTGTTGCAAATGGACGTTCGGAAACCGGCTACGGAGATAATAACCAAATGGTGAAATTTATTCAATGGGGACATCGTGAAGTCGATATGAAAGAATCCAAAGATTTGTATCTAATGCCCGACGGCACTCAGGCAACATGGAACCGTTCCGCATGGGACGACCCCACTCCCGCATACAGCAATAATCCCTACTGGAGCCGCTATATGAACTACGAAAACGATACCCGCAACCGCATCTACGGAAACATAGGATTCAGCTACCTGATTCTTCCCGAATTAAAGTTCCAATATAAGGCTAATCTTGACTTTTTTGTAGATAAACAATTTGAACGGAATGCGGTGTATTCGCAGGAAATTTCCAGATATAAGGAAATATCCCGCCAACGGTATGAATTGAATAATGAGTTTTTACTCTCATATAACAAGACTTTTGGCGATGTGGTTGTGAGCGCCAATCTGGGAGGAAATTTAAGAAAGGATAAATACGAGTACGTATATGGCGAAACAAGCGGAGGACTGGCTATTCCGCTGTTCTACAACTTAACAAATTCCGTTTCACCCGCTCAGGCATACAATACCCTGTCGGAGAAATCCGTCAATTCCCTGTTCGGCAACGTGGTTGTGGGATGGAAAGGTTTGCTGTATCTGGATGCCTCTGTCCGCAACGACTGGTCGTCAACTCTTCCATCCAAAAACAATTCATACATCTATCCGGCGGTGACCGGTAGTTTCATCTTCTCCGAACTTGTGAAAGACGCTCTTCCGTGGCTCTCATTCGGTAAGATCCGTGCAGGTTACGCCTTTGTGGGAGGAGATACCGATCCGTATCAAATCATTGATTCCTACTCTCAATATACCACTATTGACGCCGCAACCGGCACGCCCGGATATATCATCGCCACCAAACTCAGAAATAAAGAATTGAAACCGGAGCGGACAGGCTCTTTTGAAACAGGTTTGGAAGTTAATTTATTCAACAATCGTGTGGGATTTGACGTTACCTACTATTCCACAAAAACCCGCGATCATATTCTTGATCTTTCCCTTTCGGGGACTACGGGTTATCTGCAAAGAGTTATCAACGCAGGTTTGATAACCAACAAAGGAGTGGAAGTGGCTCTTCACGCCTCTCCCGTTAAAACGCAGGATTTTGAATGGACGTCAACTCTTACCCTGACGTCGAATAAAAATGAAGTGGTGGATATAATCGACGATACGGAATATCTGCGCTTAGTGAACGCTCCGTTTAAGGTGGAGGTGGGAGCCGTAAAAGGTCAACCCTACGGAGTGATTATGGGAACGGATTATATATACGACGATAACGGAAATAAAGTAACGGACGAAGACGGTCTGTATCTTTCAACCAACGGAAATGTGAGTCTCGGGTCAATATTTCCCGATTTTACGGGCGGCTGGAGCAACACTTTCCGGTACAAGAATTTTGATATAGGTATCCTGCTGGATTTCTCCAAAGGAGGTCATTATTTTTCGACTTCCTACATGTGGGGGATGTATTCCGGGATGCTGGAAGAAAGCGCCGCGAACGGAATCCGTGAAGACGGCATCGTGTTGCCGGGTTCGACGGGAGATGTGGAATATCTCAACGACGGCAGCTACAGGGTCACCAATACAGCGGCAAATACAACGGCTGTGGATGCGGAAACATACGGAGCGAGTTTTTATACGGGACCCGCCGCTCAAAATGTTTTCAAGTCGGATTATCTGAAACTGCGCGAAATCAATTTGGGTTATACCGTTCCCTTAGGAAAAAAATATTTTGTGAAATCACTTCGATTATCCGCCTACGGACGAAATCTGGCAGTATGGGGACCGGATGTTAAACATTTTGATCCGGAAATGCTCGTAACCAATTCGGGAAATATTCAAGGCATCGAAGGAGGAGCAACCCCGGGAGTAGCCAATTATGGCGTTAATATCAGTTTAAAATTTTAATAAAAACAGAATAATATTATGAGAACAAAATTATATAGATATCTTTTTATAATTATGATTGCTTGTTTCCCATTTTCCTGTCAGGATTTTGAGGAAATCAACACCGACCCTAACAATCCGTCGGAAGTGCCTTCAAATATCCTGTTCAGCGGCGCTCAAAAGAAAATAATGGATTATGTTTATGATGTCTGGTTCAGCGGACGTCAAAATCTGGTTTATTCGCAATACTGGGCGCAGAGGAATTATACGGAAGAAGACCGTTACCAAATCCGCGAAAGCGTGAATAATAACTATTTCAATGTGTTTTATACCTTAATCGCCAATCTTGACGAGGTGATTGCATTGAATACCGATCCCGAAACGGCAGCCATATCGTCTGTTTACGGAAATAATAACAATCAGATTGCGGCGGCTAAAATTCTAAAAGCCTGGCTTTACAGCATCATTACCGATACTTGGGGCAATGTTCCCTATTCTGAAGTAGCGCAACTGAATGAAGGGATTTATTATCCGAAATACGACGATCAGGCGACAATTTATGCGGCGCTAATCGACGAATTAACCGAGGCAGCAAGCCTGATCGACGAATCGGAAACAGCGTTTGTCGGCGGCGACAGAATTTATTTCGGAGATGCTTCCCAGTGGAAAAAATTCGCCAATTCGCTGAAACTGCGTTTAGCTGTTCATACCTCCAAGGTTTCCGGTTCGAAATGGAGAGAACAAATAGCCGAAGCCTTAGCCGACGGTGTATTCGAAAGTAACGCCGATGTTGCGGCTTATCACTACGGCTCGGCTCCGGAATACAGCTATTTCTACGAAGGATTTTTTATTTCGGCACGAAACGACTTCACGCTTACCCGCTCGTTTATGGATATTTTGAAAGGACAGAGGGATACTCTAAACAATAAAACTCATCCGTGGGAAAATGTTGTTGATCCTCGTCTTCCGATTTATACAACTTCCAACAGCAGCGGACAATATACAGGTATTCCCTACGGTATTCCTTCCTCAAACGTTACCGCCGCGTTCCGCAGTACGGCGCCAAACTGGTACACAGCGCCGCCGGTGGTTTTAAATCCCGATTTCCCCGTACCTCTCATGACTTACGCCGAAGTTCAGTTCATTATCAGCGAATACAAAGGCTTCTCGAAAGACGAATATGTGGACGGCGTGAGGGCTTCGCTCAATTACTGGGCAGGACTGGACGGAACACCGCCGGATCAGGATGAAGTGGAGGAATATATAGAAACTGTTAGCGAAACGGTGAATCCGGAAACGGTGGCTTTGCAAAAATATATCGACTTGTATATGAACGGAACGGAAGCATGGACGGAAATCCGTCGTACCGGTTATCCCGTGCAACTATTAAAGCCGAATGAAATATCTGCAATAAGCGCCGCCGGTCAGGAACTGAGGTTTACCACTCTTTCGGATACCAAAGACTTGATTATTGCCAGGGTAAAATATCCGACTAACGAAAGCACATTGAATAAACCGAGTTTCGATGCAGCTGTAAGTAAATTGGAAGACGGCACAAATAATTATTATACTCCAATGTTTTGGGATAAACGCCGCTCGGAAGGCGAACATCCCGTAAACAAGTAATCGCCCCTCTCTTTGTCCTGAAATACTAAGAGTAGATTTATTAAAAGGCTCTTTAATTTTTCAAATGAAAAGTTAAAGAGCCTCTTTTAATTATAGTGCACTTGCGGTGTATCAGGACATTATTTCTTTTTCATTCCCGAATTAAATTGAACTAATTTTTTCCAGTCAATCTCGCCGTTTTCTTTGCAAAATTCATCTATAAACTGTTTTACGAATTTGTTAATCTTCTTATCGTAGAGTTTTTGAAACTCGTAGTTTCGTTCTTTTGCCGTATGTCCTAACGGCTCAATAATATCAAGATATAAATTTTCATTTCCCGAAATGAATGTCCAAAACGCCTGACCGCAATATTTGAAATAATCGCCTTTGTCGGGAGTATTGTCTTTGCCGTAACAGCAACCGTTGACCGCTACTATGGTTAGTTGCGAATTAGTCGTTCGCAAGGTTCGTTGCGCAGTAGCAAAATCGCTTTTCATTTTTTTTATCTGGCGGCTGTTTCCCCAGTTCGGACCTGACTTTATGCTGACAATATAATGGATATTCTCTTTGTCAAATTCAAGATCAATGCCTGTTATATCGGATTTCCATCCTCCATAGACTTGTTGGTTAACATAAATCGCCAATCCTTTGAGCAAGTCGCCAAAAATGGTTTCCTCGTCGGAAGATATAAAAGCATCGATAAGGTTTCTTATGATTTGCCCTACCGATGAATACCTGCGCTCAAAAATATAGGGATTTTCATTTTCAAGAATTGTTTTAAGTTCCAATCCATTGATATCGCCGATTCTTTTTTTATAAATTAATCCTATATTCTCTTCAATATACTGAGTAATACCTGACATATTCATGATTTTTGTAATTTATCGGTAAAAAATATTTTCTCTATGCCACTGAATGGCTTTTTTATGCGGAGATATATAACTGTTTGCGGGCAGGAAAACAGGTTTATTTTCAACTAATCCATCTTTGAAAAAATCATAACTTCCAATTTTACCATAATCATCAGGAATATTTTTGGAGAAATCGGAAACTATAATTTTAAAATCATCTGTGATTGAAAACCATCCTACATCAAACGCCCAATGATGCAAACGGCATAAAGCAAGACCATTCCATACATCATCCTTGCCATTTCGAGTATGCGGTACTATATGCGCCGCTTCAACCTCCCAATATAAAGAATCCGGCGATTTAATTTTTAAACCGCAAATGCAACATTTACAGTCATAAGATTCAAGAACAATTTGACGAAAACCTCTGGAACGAATACTTGCTTCTTTTGAAGTAGTTTTGATTACTTTTTTATTGTCAATCGGGTCATAATTTTCAGGGGCAGACATCTCTGTCATTCTTTTTATCAGTTTTTGTACTTCAAATGATTTCACGGGTAAAACTTCCTTTCGTTCAAAAGGAATATCTAATAACCTAAGCGCCTTGTCGTAACCGTTTTCCGTTAACATCCACTCCTTTCTATTGGTCAACTGAATAGTTGTTGTTGGTCTTGTAACTAATTTTTCTTTTGCCAATGAATCAGCCGCACGATATAATAAACGATGCCAAAGTGGAGTTTTTACTATTCGATTCTCTTTTTTATAGATTCTTTCCAACACAACCTTTCGCTGTTCTTCATTCAGCAAAAATAAATCGGCAATTTCCTCAACAATTTCTTCTCCTGATGAAAATTCTTTGATGATACCATTATGCTTAAAAAGAGTTTTAAGGAGAACTTTTTCTACATCCTGTTTTGTCGGCATTGCCAACTTTTTTAACATATCTCCTTCGTAGCTCATAATTTATGCTGTAATTTG
>JAISRS010000207.1 GCA_031273485.1 Prevotellaceae bacterium | reverse complement strand
TTATATCTTTGCGCCACCATACACATCCTTTCTTTATTGGGAGGACAGTCGGGGGAGCTTGCTTTAACGTCTTTCAAACTGTTTTGGGCAAGTCTCCCCTTTTCCCGTTCCCGGGTTTGCCCCGAATCACACGCTCTATTTCCGACATCGCCCTGTCCATACGCGACAGCTCATCGTCGGTGAAACTTACTGAAATTAAATTGTCTAATGCCATAGTTCATTGTTTGTTTTAAATTCATATTTATATATTTTTATCATATCCTCGTTCAACTGCTCAGAGGCTTACTTTTAGCTTCGACGTAGCGAAGACGCTGCGCCCGGCTGGGAGGATTTTACCGTTAATTACATATCAGAAATATCAATCATTACAACAGACGGATTTAATTCGAGATTCACATTTTCACCTTCATTCTCAATTGGATGACCAATGTAATACAAAATATTATCCTCTGTGAGGAGTTGAGGACATAACAAATAAGAACCGGGCAACAGGTCCGTCTGAATAATGGTTTCATGACCGCCCTGTTTATTTATAATCCATTGATAAATAACAGGTATATTCTCTCCTCTGTTTTCCACAATCATTAAATAAACATATTTTTGATTTTCCATGTAACAGCGGATCGTTGCAAAATGAAAGCGCTTTAGATAGTCTATGACTTCCATGGGCTGCATTTTATGAGCATCGGGAGGAATTTCCAGTCCGGGAAATTGTATCGAACAGGATAACTCCAAATCATCGTTTGTTATCCGGTATACATCACTGTAAAGGCTTTCCCAGAAAGTAAGATACGCCCCGTTCCTGAAAACCGGCTCCATCATCGGCAACATTCTGGAATCGTTATTTAAATATTCACGAACAACACTGAATTTATCATCAGTCTGAAACAGTCGGTAAGGAGAATATGCTTTGTTGTTGCCGGTATAAAACCAATAGCGATTCTCCGAACGGGCAAACGAGAAGGCGGGGATATCTATCTTTAAACTCTCTTTAAATCTCCCGTCATACGAATAACACTGTATCATCCGGTTGGATAATATTTCTACGGATTTGTTTGCTGCACAGACAAAAACATCTGTTATCGACGGATATTCTCCCGGACCGATACCGATATTACCGATCTTATTCAGAAAATCCCCTTTCGTATTAAAATGTAATACGTGACCGTTATTACTGTAAACAAAGAAATGCTCTCCTTCTTTTTGTAATGAAGGATTAGCTCCAATCAGCGAACTGTCGGCTGTTTCTAAAGGAATGACCGTTTTGCGCTGAAACAAACCGGTTTCCGAAACACGAATTGCTTTTTCTTTTCGGAAAGTGAGTTCTGTTCCTTGACCAGCAGATTCACGCTGACTTGAGCATCCAAAACATAATAAAATGAATAAGCAAAGTATCATTCTTATCCTTGTGCTTTTATCTTTCTCGCTGAGAAATAAAATGAAATTATTTTCAATCATATTTTTAAATTTACAAATTAAAAACTATAGATAAATAAATACGGCCCCAATAGCCAACAAGTGTATATAACTCAATATTTACGGGAAAACCTATAAATATTCAGCATTGTCGGACTAATGGGGCCGACGCAGTTTAACTGCAAGGACGACGGCATGATTCGGCCGTAGGTGTAGACGTACATTTATAGTCCATTGTCCAAAACCAAAAACCACAATATCCCATAGTTTGATATGAGGTAGTTCCACTTTCCTGTGCCAATGCTTCCACGTTCTCCAATGCCATATCCGACAAAGTCGTCTCATTCATACTCCGGCTGATATTCCAGCCGCTTACACAAATTACTGCAGTGACAATCACTGCTCCTATAATTTTCTTGTTCATTTTTTTCTAATTTAGATATTATATTACTCCACCGCTCTCCGAACATTATGGCTGCGTCTGCGGGTGATAGATCATCTGTTGAGTCGGTTTTATTGCCGAATGACAGCGGATTTCTGCTCTTTTTTCCGCTCAACACCGATCATCATATCCCGCTTTGTTTATATCTTTGCGCCACCATACACATCCTTTCCTTATTGGGAGGACTGTCGGGGGAGCTTGCTTTAACGCCCTTCAAACCGTTTTGGGCAAGTCTCCCCTTTTCCCGTTCCCGGGTTTGCCCCGAATCACACGCTCTATTTCCGACATCGCCCTGTCCATACGCGACAACTCATCGTCGGTGAAACTTACTGAAATTAAATTGTCTAATGCCATAGTTAACTGTTTATTGATTTTAAATTTATCTATTCATAATTAACAAGACTGGATTTTGGTCTTCGTCCGTGTAGTGGATACGCTCCTGTATTTTTTTTCGGATTTCCGTGTCTGGAAGATCGTTGATATAGTTGACGATGTCCGATGGAATAAGCGGCAGGATGAGTTCATTATTTCGTTGAACAAAATAATTCTGCTCCACAAGGTTGATCGGATAGTCCGCCAGAATGACGTCTTCGTTTATGACCTTGAAATCATGTGCCGCTTCGTTGGTTTCTTTGGATATAAGGGTAAAATGACGTTCGCCAGCATAAATATAGGCATATAAATAGTCCTTTTCATATTCTATAAACAGATCTGTCCCGTATGCATAATTACCCTTAAACAGGGATTGGAAAAATACGGACACATCGCTGTAATCTTGATCGTAGAATGACGGCGGAATATTTTTATGATTGATATTTATCGTAAAAACAGACATCAGGTTGTCGTTTGACCATTTATATATCATGTCATCAAATGTATTGAAGAAATACATCTCGTTTTCACGGTTGAGCACTTTGCTGAAATGATTGGCTGAATGGATATGCAGAAATTTGGCTTTCTTCGAATCTATTTCCAGATGGTTATTAATTACGTCATTTATATTCAGGTCGATGGTTTTAAGCTGATGCCGATTGTTTTCATCCATTTCATTCCCGATATACACACAAACCTTTTCAGGACTGATGTAATACATTTTAGTCGCCCAGTAATTCAATTTGATATTCTTTTTCAGTTCGCCATCCCAAGTGTATTTATATAACGTCTTATCTGTTCTGCTTAAAATCCAGGCCGTTTGTTCTGTTTCAATCTCAAAATCCGAAATACCATTGTATTCTTCCGGTCCAGAGCCATTACGTTTTATTTTTCCCTGCAACATCCCGTCTTCATCGAATTTATATAAGGCAAACCGGTCAGCCACATAGATGAAATGATTTCTGTGCACGATTTTAATAATGTTGTCAATCAACAAATCAGCATTGGTCTCAAGCGGAACGCATTTAACAGACGAAAAAACAGCGGAACTGTTTATTTTGTCAGTATAAACCTTTGACGAAATATGAAGTTGCAAGGGCTTTTTTTCTTCTGTCTGTTGCAAACCACACCTCGTGAACAAACACAAGGCTATCAAAAAAAAGAATAGATTTAATTGTTTCATTTTAATTGTTTCATTTTAATTGTTTAAAAGTAACGAATTGCAGGTTAAATCACATATATAATATGGATTTAACCTGCATAATTAGTTTAGCAACCTGAGCAATGGGCTGCACCACAAGAATTTGTCCCCGGACAACAACAAAAGAGAGTTCCAGCTTGATTTCCATACAACGTGCCTAAACCACTGCTTTCTTGTGCCAATGCTTCCACATTCTCCAATGCCATATCCGACAAAGTCGTTTCATTCATACTCCGGCTGATATTCCAGCCGCTTGCCAATACGATGGCAGCGACAATCGCTGCTCCAAAAATTTT
>JAISRS010000202.1 GCA_031273485.1 Prevotellaceae bacterium | reverse complement strand
GTAAACGTACGTACGTTTTCAGTGAAAATCGGAGGACAAACGACCGAAATATGCAGGTTTTTGGTAAGATTATAAATAAGTTGCATCAAACCATACGAATTTTGGACATCTGATACCGGGATGATAGGGTGGAGGGGGAGAGAGGGAGGGGGAAGCATCAAACCATACGAATTTTGGACATCTGATACCGGAGGGTTTGTAACAGTTTTCACAAATAAAGATGACTGTGAAGTCGAATTGAAAAACGACATTTTGGAATACATCCGTTGGGGGGACTGCGGTTTTTCATATTAAGTAAAAAGGTATATCTTTGCACAAAAATTTACAGACAATTGTTTGCTTTGCAGAATTAGCCGACGATTAATTAAGAGGAAATTTTTAAGAATTTTATATAAATATAACTAATAAATCAAATGAAAACAGAGAAAAAGAAAAGTTTAGTATTGTGTCTTTTGTGCATTGCGCTGACGGCGGCGCAGGGGCAACAACCGGAAGACCAGCAGCCGGAAGACCAACAGGTGGAAAGAGTTCATGTAATCTTCAAAACGCACTTGGATGTGGGCTTCACCGACTTGTCGTCGAAAGTGGAAGAACGCTATATTAAGGATTTTATTCCGCGAGCAATGGCGGTAGCGGAAGAATTACACGCCGAAGGCGGCGAAGAACGCTATGTATGGACCACCGGCTCGTGGCTCATTGCGGCATATTTTGCGCAAGCCTCTCCCGAAATGACAAAAAAACTGGAAGAAGCCATCCGGCGCGGAGATATTGTGTGGAACGGAGTACCTTACACGTTTCATTCGGAAACTATGACCAAAGATTTTTTTGCAGCCACGCTCCAACTCAGTAAAAAGTTTGACGAACGTTTCGGCAAAAAAACCGTCGCCGCAAAATTGACCGATGTGCCGGGGCATACGCGCAGCATCATTTCGCCAATGTACGACGCTGGAATACGACTGTTGCACATCGGCGTAAACCCCGCCTCCAAAGTGCCGGAAACCCCGCCGCTGTGCCTGTGGAGAAATACCGACGGAAAGGAACTTATACTGATGTATCAGAAGGATTATGGCGACAATATAATTCTGCCCGACGGTAAAACCGCCATGTCGCTAAGTTTCACGGGCGACAATATCGGACCCCATTCGGCAGATCAGGTGAAAAAGATTTTTGCCGACCTGCGAAAACGATATCCGAATGCAAAGATTTTCGCCTCGACGCTTAACGCCGTGGCGGAAGAATTGACTACTATGACAGCGCAATTGCCCGTTGTGACCTCCGAAATAGGCGACACCTGGATCTACGGATGCGGAAGCTCGCCGATGATGGTGGCAAAATTTCGCGCCCTGCTGCGGCTTTATGCCGACTGGGTGAAAGCAGGCAAACTCGATCCGAAGAGCGACATTGCCGTGAATTTTGCAGTGCGTCTTGGCTTGGTCGCCGAACACACCTGGGGCGCAGATGTGAAATCGTTTATGATCGACAGACTGCTGGTTGACGCTGATTCGTTAAATACAAAGAAAAAATTACCCGAAAGTCTTATCCAAAACAAAGTCAAACCCAACAGAGTGTATGATTTCGACGGCTTCCACGCCTACCGGCATCTGCCCGCATTCCGTTTTCTGGAAGAATCGTGGAAGGAGAAAGCCGCCAATATCGACAAGGCAATTGCGCTGCTGCCCGCAAATCTGCAAAATGAAGCCAAATCCGCCATAGCGGAACTTGAAACGGTGACGGCAAAAACCATCGTTAATCACGGCAAGGCAAAGGAAATCGACCCAAGCGGAGCCGCGACCATCACCCGTAAGGGGATAAAAACCATCGCCGGAGAAATCACCTATCAGACGTTTTCGATAGAAGATTACCGACGTTTTTTTAAATCCTACATGCGAGCGCCCCTTGGGTGGGCTTTCTCCGATTTCGGCAAACCGGGTCTGGACAAAAGCAACATACAATCGGCAACTGTGACGGCTCGGGCGCAGCAAATCGCCGCAGGCAAACAGGGCAAAGACAGACAGATTGACTGCCTGCTGACTTTTCCCGACAATCCGGCGGTGAACAGCAAGGTCTTTCCCGAACAAACCAGCCTTAGATACATCTTCAAAAAAGACGGGAGCGTGGAAATGACCGTATCGATGGTGAATAAACCGGCAGTGCGTGCGCCGGAAGCCTGGTGGGCGTCGTTTTACCCGTCGGACATCGTTTCCGTGTTTGCCCACAAAATGGGTTGCCCGGTGGACGTGCTGGATGTGGTGAAGGGCGGAAATCGCCAAATGCACGGCATCGACAGCTATGTGGACATCGTCACCGGCAAAGGCACGCTGCACATCACAAGTCTTGACGCTATGCTGGTGGTTGCCGGAGAACGCAACGCTCTGAACTATTCCACAGAACTGCCCGATTTGAACAAAGGCATACATTTCTGCCTTTTCAATAATTTGTGGGGTACGAATTTCACCATGTGGTGGGAAGGTAGCATAGACTACAGGTTTAAACTGGAATTTCTTCAGGATTGACAGGTTTGAGGGACTTCAGGAATCCGAAAGTTCTTAAATCGCAGAGAAGAAATCATGGTAACATAAATTGTTATTTCGTATATTTGATTACTTTTGCAAAAAAAAAACGAATAATATATGGGGCGTGTAATGTCAATTGATTATGGTCGTAAAAGAGTCGGGCTGGCGGTGACAGACCCGCTGAAAATAATAGCAACAGCGCTGGATACTGTTGGCGCCGACAGGGTTTTGGAATATATCGAAACCTACCGGCAGAAGGAAGAAATAGAACTGTTTGTTGTAGGGCTGCCCAAAAATCTGGACAATACCGACGCAGAATCAATGGCAGATGTAAAGCCGTTTGTGAAACGATTAGAAAAAAAATTTGATATACCCATTGTTTGGGTCGATGAAAGATACACCTCAAAGCTGGCGATGAGGGCAATGATTGATGCCGGAATCCGGAAATCGGAACGCCGGAAAAAAGAAAATACCGATAAAATCAGCGCCGTCATCATCCTGCAATCGTATCTGGAATCAATTACATTAAAATAAAATAGAATGATATTACCGATTTATTTGTACGGGTCGAATGTATTACGGGAAACAAATCAGCCCGTGCAGCCCGATTATCCGGAATTGAAACAGCTCGTTTCGGATATGTATGAAACTATGTATAATGCCGACGGGGTCGGACTTGCGGCTCCGCAGGTGGGACTGTCGATACGGCTGTTTGTTGTTGACGCCAACCCGCTTTCGGATACCGACCCTAAAGCGCATGGGTTCAAAAAAGCGTTCATAAATCCCGAAATACTGGAACGCAGCGGCGAAATCACAGCCTACAAGGAAGGCTGCCTCAGTATTCCGCATATCAACGAAGAGGTGATGCGCGAAAGCGTTGTCAAAATCCGGTATTTCGACGAAGATTTTAACGAACATATCGACGTTTTCGACGGCGTGGCAGCCCGCATTATCCAGCACGAATACGACCATCTGGAACAGGTATTATTCACCGATTTATTATCTCAGCTAAAGAAAAAGCTGTTGAAAAAAAAGCTGAATAATATCAAATGCGGCAAAGATAAGCCTTCCTATAAAGCAAAAGTCAATTGACGGTTTAAAACATAAAAACAACATGCCCAACGACCGGCAAACAGTGACTCTAACCACAGACTGGATGAATAAAAATTACTATATGTCGGCAATCAGTCAAACCGATTTGCCCGACATATATCTCATCGGGGATCACTATGTGGCACAGTTGAAAGGCGTTTTGCGCAACATATCTCAAAACATCGAAATCGTCGATATTTCACATTCCGTTCAGGCGTTCAACGTAACTCAGGCGGCATTTGTGCTTGGCAACGCATATAAATATTTTCCCGACGGAACAATCCATCTGGTTGGCGTCAACAGCGAACCTTCCCCGAAAAACAGACTTGTGGCGATAGAAAAAGACAAACATTATTTCGTGGGCGCCAACAACGGAATTTTTAATATGATGTTCGACACTCCGCCCGATGTCGCCTACGAACTCACTCCGCCGGAGAATCTGCAAGGTTTTGCGGCGCTTGCGGTGTTTGCCGTTGCGGTGAATCATATAATAAACAAACGGGATATTTCTCTGCTTGGACAACCGATAGACGTGAACATCAAAGAAATTATCCGACCCACATATTCCGACAGTTCCATCACGGGAAGCGTCCTGTTCATCGACCATTTCGGAAATCTTATTACAAA
>JAISRS010000200.1 GCA_031273485.1 Prevotellaceae bacterium | reverse complement strand
GTACAACTTGCGTGGGGCGAAGTACAACTTGCGTGGGACGAAGTACAACTTGCGTGGGGCGAAGTACAACTTGCGTGGGGCGAAGTACAACTTGCGTGGGGCGAAGTACAACTTGCGTGGGGCGAAGTACAACTTGCGCATGTTAAAACCCCATGCATAGATTAAAAATCTTGCATGGGGTTAAACAGTTTACATGAGCTGATTACTTTTTCGGTTTGGGTGCGACATTAAGTTTATTATACACTTTGGTATAAGAGAATGCCTCCAGCATGGAAGGATTACCTTTGTAGAAATTACGGGCAATCTTGGCTATGCCGATCACGTCGCTGTAAAGTGCGTTGAACTCTGCCAGAATTTCGGCAGACAGCGTATGTTTAATGTTTTTTAATCTTTCCTGCGTGACGTTGGCGTTGTGCAGGTCAGTTGCATACGAAACGATACGATCAAGCGTTTCGGTGGAAACACCTTTGGTTTCAAGCTCGTTGCGAAGCGTTGGCGAGAGATTGTCCTTGAATCTGAAGAGCAGCTGTACAAGGGCTTCCTGATCTTTCGACCGCGTGTTTTTGTAATAAACGGCATAGCCTAAATTCTTGAGAATTTCTTCATGACGGATTTTGTCGGATTTAAAATCTTCGTCGATTTGAATTTTCACTTCCTGTAAGTCGCTGATTGCATTTGTTTGTATGCTCAGGACAAACTGTGTCGATTGACGCTGTTCTGCGGCTACGTCTGTACCCAGAAGGTCAAGGGATCCATCTATGCGCGTTTTGAGGTTATTGAAAAACGGTGACGCCCAAACAGCGCGTTTGCTTACCAAATAATCCTGATTGGCAAGGGCAGTATCAACAATGACGCTGCATGCTGTCAGCATGTTCACGTCTTTTCCACGATAAGTACGATATGCTTTCATAAATACTTCTTTATATGTTAATTTAAAATTGTGCAAAAAGATATATAATTTATTTATATAATTTCATTTCAAATTCTTTTTCTCAAATTCCTGCGAAGTTTACCGATGTTAATGAAAAATAACGTTATAACCTGTTGATTTCATCTTCTGCAGTGTATCACTTCCGTATCAAAGGTTAGGATTATTTTTCTTCACAATGGCGGAGGTAATCAGGGCTATAACAATTGACATAATGACGGTGGTCAATAAACCCACAAAGAAGCTAATTGTCGGCTCCATAAATTTCTCCGACCATTTTATCGACGCTTCCACTTGTTGTGGCGTAAGTCCGTTCTCCAATAATTTCTCTCTTGTCAGTTCCAACACATGTTTTTTATAACCGGTGTCTATCACTTCTGTGAGCAATAAAGAAAAAACAACCGAAATAAAAGCGTAAACGACAGATACCGTCGCGCTGAAATTCCATGCCTGCCCGTACGAAATGTAACCGCCGATTTGTTTACGGTAAATAAATACGCTTCCGAGCAGCCCTCCGAACATCACAACATACATGAGAAATGTAATTCCCATATTGCTGCCGTAAAATTTAAATGCCCAATCGATTAAGGACAATGCCACAATCGCCGAACCGATAATTGCTCCGTGCAAAACGGCGCTTTTAATAAATGAATTTTTCATCTTAATAATTTGTTTTAATTTGTTTTTAAATCTATTTCCTTCTTGTATTGTTCACAATGATTTTTCATCCTGTAAAAAAATACGTGCAAATATATTGATAATTTTTTGAATAGAAATTATTTTTATTGACTCTTGTTGATTCTTTTTTGATAACTGTCTGAAATATCATTAATAACAGAAAATTTTTATCCACGAATTTTTCTTTTTGTCACCGAATTAAACAAATTGAACGAATTTAAAATCCTGCGGATTTTTTTAATAATCCACGAATTACACGAATTTTTTTATCCACGAATTAAGCGAATTACGGCTAAATCTTATTTTGAGGTGCCTATAGATTGAGTTTTTTTCGTTCGGTGTAGCGATAGCCCGAAGGGCTTAATTTTCATAACCGCAGGTCATCGACCTGCGGAAGTAACCTCCCGAACAACTGCCTGAAAGGCAGGACTGACATACTCAAAGGCATGACGGACACGTAAATTGAAATAATAATAATTAGTCCTGCCTTTCAGGCAGTGGTGTGAGAGGGCGTTTCCGCAGGTCGATGACCTGCGGTTATGAAAATTAAGCCCTTCGGGCTGCTTGGCGACCTCTTCGTTCTACGTAGCGTCATTGGTAGGCGTAAGCCGAAGCAATAGCACCTCAAAATAAGATTTAGCCTTAAAATCCTGCGGATTTTTACGAATTACACGAATTGAACGAATTTAAAATCCCCCGTTCGGCGTAGCGTCTCGCTACGTCGGACCTAAAAAGCTTGCGACCCACTTTGTTGCGAAGCAAGAGCTTCGCTTTTAGCCACGGCGTAGCGTCCTGCTACGCCGAACGGGGAGATTTAGCCGGATTTTCACAGATTTTTATCGGAGTTCAACTAAAAACCTTAAAGTCTTTAAGGTTTTTAAATAAAAAGATACTCTCTTTTTCATAATTCATAGTTAAAAATCGTCTTATATAATTATTAATTATATATATAGAAATTTTTGTGATAATTTAAAAAAAAAAATATTACATCTTCAAAAAAAAATTATACTTTTGCGGTCGCAAAAATACTGGACATTCATGCTGGACAGTTGGACATTGAATAATTTTAATTAAGAGAAAAAAATATATGCGCCTCTTTTTAGACAGTCTTTTTTTACATAACTACCCGATAAATAGGGTAGTTGGTTGCTGTTTTGGCATAGTTGTTGAGAGAGAGTATATAGAATATTCGGATACGCCTGTATATAGTATTGTAAAAAGTACTGAAAGCATCGTCAAAATCACTCCATTACATAAGAAAATCATAGCTCGTTACGAAAAAGTCACAGGGGAATATGAAAAAGTCACAGGGGAATATGAAAAAGTCGCGATGAAATACGAAAAAGTCACAGGGGAGCATGAAAAAGTCGCAATGAAATATGAAAAAGTCACAGGGGAGCATGAAAAAGTCGCAATGAAATACGAAAAAGTCACAGGGGAACACATAATAATGAAATATTGAATATGACAGAATTTGAACTTATAAATTTTAACAATCATTTTTTATTCAGTAGTAATGGACAGATTATTCTTTTGGATACAGGAGCGCCATCTACTGTTTCAAATGAGAAACAGTTGTTGTTGCTTGACAAAAACAACGCTGTGTTGCAGCAATATTTAGGCGTTACGGTTGAAACGTTAAGCGAGCATGTCGGAACTAAAATTGATGTGCTGCTTGGAGCTGATATACTGTCCCATTATTCGGTTTCAATTAGTCTGAAAACAGGGAAAATAGTATTTTCTGAAAACAATGATAACCAAGAAGGCGATACATTTCCGTTTGAGTTATTTATGGGTATTCCTGTTATTTCATTTCTTTTGAATGGCACATCATACAAAGGATTTCTGGATACCGGCGCCCCTTTATCCTATCTCAAAGCGAACATGACGAGAAACTTACCGATAAACGGACGTCAGACTGATTTTTATGTCGGTTATGGTCAATTTATAACGACAACGTATGCCGGTGTGGTTCAAATTTCGAAACAATCGTTTCCTGCAAAATTTGGATGTCTCCCTCTTGTTTTAGAAACAATGCTTATGATGGCAGGAGTTAGCGGAATTATTGGTTTCGATTTTTTTAATTCGTTTGATGTGCTGATTGATTATAAAAATAAAAAAATCACTGTCTGCTGAAAAAAGAAATACAGTAAAAAATAAAATTATGAACGGTAAAACAATCACAACGAAGTTGCACTATATTGAAAACAGTACTTTGGACATGAATAAATTACCCCCTGACAGGTGTCAAAACCCTATTAGTGGGCGCCTCACCAACTGCGTTATCGACAACAAGGGTTCAAAATATATGTATCCTTGTAAAACATCGCATGAAAATATATCTAACAGGAAAATAAATTATTAATAAATAAAATTTTATAAAAACAATGACACGTAAAACATTCGTAGCAAAGCTGCACAACATCGAAAACGGTATCCTCGGAGTGAAGAATAATCCGGAGATACAGAACAAAATGAGCGTTTTCGGCTATACGCCCGAACGCATGGCACAGGGACAACAACTGCGGGCAGCGGCAATCAGCCGGACGACAACGCAGGTAAACGGGCGCGCTGTACGAAAAGCCGCAGTTGCTCGAAGCGAGGGGATAGTGAAAAATAAGACTTGCAAATTATGAATGAAAATTTAAACATTATTGCATCAGGCACATGCGGAAAAAAACTCGAATGGTTTCTGACCGGCGAGGTGAATAATTATACTCTCGTTATTAAAGGAACAGGACACATGGAGGATTATGAACGTATATATACCGGAATATATAACGCACCGTCATGGGAAAACTACCGTTCATCCATCAAAACAATTTCAATAAATTTCGACGTAACATCTATCGGAGACTATGCGTTCTATTTGTGCCGCAGTTTGACATCCGTAACCATCCCAAATTCGGTAAAATCTATCGGAGAGAGTCCGTTTGCTTATTGTCGCAAGTTAACCAATATTATCGTTGAACCGGACAACTCGGTATATTCAAGCGAATCGGGAGTGTTGTTCAGTAAAGACAAAACAAAATTGATTCAAGTTCCTGCCGGAAAAATCGGAAGCTATATCATTTCCAATTCGGTAACATCTATTGGAAGGGGTGCGTTTTATGGTTGCAGTAGTTTGACGTCCGTAACTATTCCCAATTCGGTAACAGAGATCAAAAGTAGTACGTTTGAGGATTGCAGTAGTTTGACATCCGTAATCATTCCTAATTCGGTAACAGAGATCGGTTATAGGGCGTTTTATGGTTGTAGCAGTTTGACGTCCGTAACCATTCCCAATTCGGTAACATCTATTGGTTGTGAGGCATTTTCCTTTTGCAGCGGTTTGACATCCGTAATCATTCCCAATTCGGTAACATCCATCAGAGAGCAATCGTTTTACGGTTGCAGCGGTTTGACATCCGTAGCCATTTCCAATTCGGTAACAAAAATCGAAAGTTGGGCATTTTTCGGTTGTAGCGGTTTAACATCCGTAATCATTCCCAATTCGGTAACAGATATCAAAGATTGGGCATTTTCTGATTGTAGCGGTTTGACATCCGTAACTATTCCCAATTCGGTAACAGATATCGGAAACCGTGCATTTGACGGTTGCAGCGATTTGACATCCATAGTCATTCCCAGTTCGGTAACATCTATAGAAATTTATACGTTTGGCGATTATCGTATAGATTTGACATCCATAACCATTCCCAATTCGGTAACATCTATTGGAAATTTGGCATTTCGCAATTGTACAGATTTGATCTCCGTAACCATTCCGGATTCGGTAACATCCATCGGAAATAGTGCATTTGACGGTTGCTGCAGTTTGACATCCATAACCATTCCCAATTCGGTAACAGATATCGGGAATAGTGCATTTAATGGTTGCCGCGGTTTGATCTCCGTAACCATTCCCAATTCGGTAACATCTATCGGAGAGTATACATTTTGTGGGTGCGACAGTTTGACATCCGTAACCATTCCCAATTCGATAACATCTATCGGAGATTGGGCATTTTACGGTTGCAGCGGTTTGACATCCGTAACCATTCCGGATTCGGTAAAATCTATTGGAGAGTATACATTTGGTTGCTGCGACAACTTAACATCCGTAACCATTCCGGATTCGGTAACATCCATCGGAGAGAGTGTATTTTCCAATTGCAGCGGTTTGATCTCCGTAACCATTCCGGATTCGGTAATATCTATCGGAGAAGGTGCGTTTGCTTGTTGTGACAGTTTGACATCTTTGTTCATACACAGCAAAATACCATTGTGTTTTGATCATAATACGCACGTTTTTGATGCCATCGACAAAAATAAATGTACACTGTATGTGCCAAATGGCGCTGTATCCGCTTACAGAGAGGCGAACGGCTGGAATTATTTTACTAACATAACAGAGATACCCGATGAATGACAGTTTAAATAATACTATTGTATCAGGCAGATGCGGAAAGAAGCTCAAATGGTTTTCGATCGGCAAGGAAGATAATTATACTCTCGTTATTAAAGGAACAGGAAGCATGGAAGATTATAAATGGATTGATTTCGACGTAGTCAAATGCATCAACCGGTACAGCGATTTTCGGGTTATTGCACGGGTGGCGCTGTGCAAAAAACCGCAGCTGCCGGAGGCGCTGGGGATAGTGAAAAATAAGACTTGCAAATTATTAAAAAATAAATTATTAAAAAATAAGTAAAATGAATATCAATGGAATTAGTTTTGAAAATTTTAGAGTTTTCAAAGACAAAAGCGATTTTGAATTAGCTCCCATAACTATTTTAACGGGCGCTAACAGTTCGGGAAAAACAACCATCATCAAAGGATTGAAATTGTTTCAATCTTTCTGGAAACAGGATGGTTTTGGAGATTTGCTCAATTTTGAGAACGGAAATCACCAATTAGGCAATTTCGAGATGACTTTGTCCAAGCATAGCGAAAAGAAAGAGCTAATTGTACAGTACAAAATCAATCATTTTTTGCTTGATTCGTTATATGTTGAGTTGATTTTTGAACAGGATAACGGAAATCCTTTGAAAAACGGCATATTGAAGGAAAGCAGCATAATATCAAAGGATGAACTTACAATATTTCAAGTGCATTTACGCGACCAGAAAAGTAAAGAGGATAGAGATATCTATTCAGGGTATAATACAAAATACATCATTGAGGTATTAATCCCTAAATTAAAGGAATTGAGATCCGAATACAAGTCTTTCCAGAAAAAGATGAGCGAAAACAGCGAAAACCACGAAGATTTTGCCGTTATTGACATCCGACAGGAATGTCTTAAAAACGACATTGATCCTGACAGATATTGTGAATTGATGGATTTGTTGGAGTTTGAAAACGCCAACAATTATTTTAAGCCCAATATTTCTAACTTTTTGGACAGTGACAACGATTCTGTTTTTACTGTTGAAATATTCAAGCTGTTTTCGCAAATTTCGTATTCGGAAGATACATTGTTTGCCAAAGAATTATATGAACTGTTATGTGAAAAATATCCGGAAACACCGGAACGGTTTGATTATGCTGCTTTCAAAGAATTTATAGATAAAGAGAATATAGGTTCTTGGGCGAACAAATTTTTACTTGACAGTGAACAGTCATTAGAATCTTTGTTGAAAGAACAAAATACGTTTCCTTTTTTTTACGGCACTGTCCACCGTTTGGATGGTTTTGCTACACATAAATTTTATAATCCGTTAGTTTGCGAAAAAGCTAATAATGACGAGAAAATTTGGTGGGACGACATATTTTCGGATGCTAAAAAGATAGCGCAGGAAATACGAAACGACAAATCCGAATTTACTGTCGATACAGTAGTGACTACAGTAAAGAGGTTATTGGAAAATATAACGTATAAATCAATTAAATCAACTTTTGCCTCAATGTATTTCATCAATGCCATCAGAGCAAATTCCCAGCGTTTTTATTCGTTTGATTTACGGGATGCGGATTTTAATCTGTTTATAACAGACTTTTTAAAACGCAGTTATACGGAAAAAGAGAAAGCGTTTCTGAAAAAATGGATACAGGAATTTGAAATTGCCGATGATTACAGCATCGAACTAATTGACGGTGCAGGTACACAAGTGTTTTTAATCAAAGATGAAGAAAAAATCAACCTTGTTGATCTTGGATACGGGGTTACGCAACTCCTGCCTGTTTTGTTGAAAATAGCGTATTGTAACAATATCGGAAAACACATAATTGTGATTGAGGAACCGGAAACAAATCTTCATCCGAAGTTTCAATCAAAAATTGCGGATTTACTTGTAGATGCACGTAAAACTCTCAATATGCGGTTTATCATAGAAACGCACAGCGAATATTTGATTAGAAAACTCCAATATCTGACAGCGAAAGGCGAGCTAAAAACCGAAGACACCATTTTATATTATATAGGTAATCCGGATGTCAGGAAACGGGAAGACGGAGAAGAACAAATAATAGAAATCCGCATACTGAAAGAAGGACAATTATCCCAACCCTTCGGCAGCGGATTTACCGACGAATCGTTAAGGTGGTTAAAAGCAATGTTTACTTGTAATTTGAATTGATATGAATGTGATTAATATATATTGCGAATTTGAATTTCTGAAGAAATTTTATGCGCCAGTTCCTGAAAGGGAAAAAAGCGTAAGTCCCGGAAAAAGTCAAGATGAGAAATACCTAATTGAGTTAGACACTCTTTTGTGTCGTCGCAATTGTGGTATTTTTTTAAATATTGATAAAAATACATTTAATTCTTTTATAAACGATACTTCTTACTTGGGAATAGCATTGTCGGGTCTATTGAGCGCCCATGCCGACGGTCATACGATGATGCAATTTTCACAGAAAAAAGAATCTTTACTTTCAAAATGTAGTACGATTTTTTTGCTTGGAGAATCCGAAGACCAATGTAAACGCTGGCAGGAAAAGCATGGATTATTTTTCATTTCTTCCGAAAATTATTTGGAACCGGCTCAGTTTTTGTTTTCTCCCTATATCAAGCCGATTACAAAACGCATTACAAATTGGGATTTTCTGAGAAAATACAGACATCCGTGTAATTCAATAACCTTGATAGACCCTTATCTATTGAGTGTAGAGTTCTATCGGATTAACAACTTGAAAACAAATATTAAAACATTGTTTGACGCTCTCTTACCGGAAAAATTCCAAAATGGTAGCTTCAGTGTTAAGATTTATACTCGTAGAGAAGAATCCGACACAAACAGATACAATTACGAAAAGAATCAACAAATTATTAAAGATACAATAAAAAATATTCGTCGGTATTCTTACTCCATTGATGTTAGTTTCCCCGACACACAAGAGAAACTTCATGACAGGTATTTATTGACAAATTATTGCTTGTTTAGTTGCGGATACGGGTTTTTGTTAAATCCATCCAGAAGAGAAACCGTTACAATTTTAACCGTGTGGCCGCTAACATCTTCGTCCGATTTAATTCAGACATTAAAAGATAAATTCGCATGAAATATTATATAAATTACAGTAATGAAAATATATATCAAATATTATAATTAAAGTAACAAAAACAATGACACGTAAAACATTCGTAGCAAAGCTGCACAACATCGAAAACGGTATCCTCGGAGTGAAGAATAATCCGGAGATACAGGCAAAACTGAGCGTTTTCGGCTATACGCCCGAACGATTGCAACAGGAACAACAAGCAGTAAATGAGGTGAAAAATCCGTACAGCAAACAACTGAGCGGAAAAGACGCCGCCCAGCAAGCTACCGTCGAACGCGATAAGGCTTTTGACGAAATATGTAACCGGTACAGCGACTTTAGGGCTATTGCACGGGTGGCGCTGTACGAAAAACCGCAGATGCCGGAGGCGCTGGGGATAGTGAAGAAAAGCGAAAAACCGAGGAAACAGGAGCAAAGCGAACAAAATGATCAGAGCGAACAAAATGAATAAAGAAAAATTCGTATAATGTCTAAATCATGATTAAAGGAAGCATCCTATCCCCCAAGGGGGAACAGACGGGGAAAGCTGGGGCAAGCACAAAAGTTTGTCCCGATAGAAACAGTAAATAAACAAAATGAGTTGGAATAAAATACATATTAGCACACCGGACAAACCGGAACCGGTCGAAGCGCAAGCTCCCGTTATCATCTCTGCGAGTCGTTCAACAGATATTCCGGCTTTTTACGCCGAATGGTTTATCAATCGCATGAAAGAAGGGTATGTTAAATGGAAAAATCCGTTTAATGGCGTGCCTTTGTATGTCTCTTTCGAGAAAGCAAGGTTGATTGTGTTTTGGACAAAGAATGTCAAACCAATGATAAAACATCTGGATTACTTGGACGAAAGAGCAGTAAATTATTACTTTCAATTTACGCTCAATGATTATGACGCGGAAAAACTTGAGCCACACGTTCCCGATGTTCAAACACGAATAAAAACTTTCCAACAATTATCGGAACGTATAGGAAAAGAAAAAGTAATCTGGAGGTTCGACCCTTTGATTCTTACGGACAAAACAGGTGTTTATGAACTTTTAAGGAAAGTAGAAAATGTTGGGAACCAACTAAAAAATCATACGAATAAAATGGTTTTTAGTTTTGCCGATATTAAGATATACAGGAAAGTACAAATTAATTTACGCAACAATGCCATAAATTATCAGGAATTTAACGAGCAAACAATGCATGAATTTGCCTTGGGTCTTCAACAACTAAATAAAAAATGGAATTTTGAAATCGGAACCTGTGCCGAACCAATTCCATTGGAGAAATACGGGATTATTCATAATAAATGTGTGGACGATGATTTAATGATAAAACTTTTTTCAAATGATAAAGTTCTTATGGATTTTTTAGGAGTTAAAATTATACATGCTCTGTTTAATCCTAATAGTAGTATCATTGAAAAAACGAAAAAAAATAAAGACAAAGGACAGCGACAATTTTGCGGTTGTATTGTAAGCAAAGACATTGGCGAATACAATACCTGTCCGCATTTGTGCGAGTATTGTTATGCAAACACTTCAAAAGAAACTGTTTTGGCAAATTGGCAACAATGCAGAAACAATAAACTGACTGAAACAATTACAGAAAAATTACAGGAAAATAACATAGAAAGTTACATTGAACAGATAAAGGCATTAGCCAAGCCTTCTTTTCAGCAAATTAGAAATATTGCATGCTCTTCCATTTCCCATTTTACCAGAGAAGAACGTGACGGTTTTTGGGAAAGATTAAATCGCGGCACGAATTTGTTAGATTCTCATGAATTAATGTGCCAATATCTATGGTCGTATGGCAATATGCATGAGGCAAAGATATACAAAGCATTAGAAGAAGCATTAAAATCTATTAGCGATCAGCGTAATGTTTTCAATAATGATTTTTCCATCATAGATTGGGGATGTGGTCAGGGTTTGGCTACTGTTTGTTTCTTTGATTTTCTTAATAAGCGAAGTATTGCGAATAAGGTTCAGGAAATTATTTTAATAGAACCCTCCGAATTGGTTTTGGAAAGAGCTCAACTGCATGTAAATGCTTATGTTAGAAACGAAGATAAAATAAAAACCGTATGTAAATATTTAGATGATGTTACCACAGCGGATATTGAAATTGAGCAACCCGTAACATTTCATTTTTTTTCAAACATTCTTGATATTCCGCAAATAGATTTGAAAAATTTAGCTCAACTTGTCGGTGCAAATGTAACGGGAGAACATTACTTTTTTTGTATTGGTCCGTTAAATTATGGGAATCGTCGAATAGATGCATTTTACGACTATTTTCAAACTCCATTAGTTCTTTCTGACGTTGAACAAGGTGAAAATATATTGCATGAGAATAAATTGCAGATGATAGCTGAAGATGCCCTACAAAAGGACAGTCAGCGCAATTATACATTAAAATTAAAGGTTTTTAAATTTGAAAGGAATAAGATTTACTATATTCCTATAAACTATTATCCTGCCGTACAGTTCCATGCAGGCTATCAACTGGATTGTATAAAATCATCGTTCAAAACGTTGCCGTTGGAGCAGCAAAATAAAATTGCGGCTTTGTACCGTAATGTTTCCGATTTTGAGGTATCTGCCCCATTTGATATAGGGGCAAGCATTTATGATGATGTACATCCGGTTTTTGCCGTACTTAATAATATAATCACTCGTGGTTTACCGACAAAAGCCAGTCCGTTTGTAGAAGAAGTCTTTAACGCTTTTGGAAATACAAAGCAAAAGGATAATTTGGGAGCGATTGTATTTAATAAGAATCATTCGGATGTTAATGACTTATTTCTGTCTTTGCATTTGATTGATTCGCGATTTAAATTGACCCCCAATAATTATAACTGTAAAAAATTAGACAGCGATTTGGAAAGAACTTATATTTTAGAAAAAACGCCTGTTTATTTACGTCAGTTATTACAACCTCAGAGAACTTTATTATCCATAACAAACGATAATAGACACCATTCACAACGGGTTGATTTTGCATGTGAATTTCCTTATCCGCACGACAATATAAAAGGCTGTGTTATAGAATTAGACGGGCAACAATATCACACAAACCCAGCTATTGATCAACAACGGGATAATGACATAAGAAACCATGGGTGGAATTGCATTCGAATATCGGATGCCGAAATCAATGACATAAATCACCATGCAATTAATAATGAGTATATCCGAAACATCGAAAAGGTTTATACGCATGATTTTGACGAAAACTGGACAGAGTCGCTGCAAATGGTATTATCTCCCGTTGCCATTGCACGTGTTCAGAAAACAATTCTGGAGGCGTTGATGACAGGCATCTTAAATATTGAAAAAGATGAATGGAAAATATTAGTATTAGAGAGGGATGTTCCTTGTGCCGCAATTGCTTTCGAGGATTTGAAGCAAATGTTTAATCATCTGATTGCTTTAAGTTGCGATTATTCCACGATGAAATTCCCGAAAATAAAGTTGGAAGTAATCAGCACTCCTGAATTTGTAAATTCGCCTTTACACCTCAACACGAAGACAACCATACAGGCAACACACCGACAAAAAAACACAAAATATGATATGGTTATTGATGTTTCGATACTAAGGCGAAGTGATATTGAAAATATATCATTTAGTGAATATCAATGCCATAATAATTGCTATTTCAATATTCGTTCCGCGCATTCTCGGCGCTCTGTTCGTCAGATATACACATCCGATACGGTTGAATACAAATCGTTAGTTCGCAAAGACAAGCAGGGTAATTACAAAAATGTGGAAAAAACTGTCGAACATCTGAAATATTTCCTGCAATTATTGTTCAGGAAAGAAGATTTCCGCCCCGGACAGTTACCCATTTTAAGTCGCGCACTTCAAAATAAGAGTGTCATTGGTCTGCTGCCTACAGGAGGAGGGAAATCGCTTACATATCAGTTGGCGGCTATGCTTCAGCCGGGCATTACCATTGTTATAGATCCGCTACGTGCGCTTATGAAAGACCAATA
>JAISRS010000002.1 GCA_031273485.1 Prevotellaceae bacterium | reverse complement strand
GTGTTGTTCCAATCCAAACCGAACACGCAAGTACAACGATACATGGTATCAACGTAAAAATAAATGATAGTCCAGAAAAGATGTGTGGTATAACAAGGGGCAAGCCCCCGTCGCTAACGAATCGACACTGAGCATTCCGTAGGAATGCAACCCTGTGACTTGCCCAATGGCGGCATTCCTACGGAATGCTAGTTTGTGGGAACATCATTTTCTACCGAGCGATGCAAACCTACGGCTTGCAAAAAATATGATATACAATGCTACTAAGGTTGTTTTTATAAAAAATAATATTACTTTGTTTGTATTGTAACCTTTAAAGGAGAGTTTACCATGAAACGTATTGTGTTATTTATTTTGTTTGGGTTGAGTGTTATTTTGCCGGTTCGTGCCGAAGTTCCTGATTGGTACGATGCCGATGAACTAATCCGAACAGCTTGCAAGAAATCACTCGAAATTTATCCGAGTGGAGCGGAGCAAGCTATCAAAAGTCAAATTGCCGCGCGATTGGCGGCAACGAAAAATCTTCAGGAGATTATGGAGTATGCCAAGACGAATCCAACTGTCTTAAAACAAATACAATGGGACAGTCGTCGCGTTCTCCTTTATGAAGCACTCAAAAAGAAGGATTTCGAATTTCTCAAACATCTGGTTTTGAGCGTCGATCCCTATAATCAATACGATCTTTGCGAAGAAATCGCCGAACATTGTGTTGCCAACGGGTATCCCGAAGAGGGGAAAAAATTCATCGAACAATTAAAAGAAAACAAACATGGTCACAAAAGTATTGCCATGATGGAGTACAATGCACTTGTGTTCGCCTCTTTTTGCGCAAAAAAAGACGAACACGGCAAAGTTTCCACGAAAACTTTGCAAAACGCTTTCCATTTCACGGCACAATACAATGATCGACTTCATCGTTTTTTGATTGCCGAACTTTTCTGGGGTTATAGCGGCAGCGGTAATAAATCCGATGTATTTGAACAGCTACGTGAAGCGGTTCGACTGACACGAAACGGAGAAGATGCCAAAGCAAAAAAACTTTTTGAAACGATTTTTAATTCTATTCCTAACCGTGGATTTCCCGATGTAGGGGGGGCGGTCAATCCCGCGCAATATTTGTGCGGAATTGCGGCTGTTCAGATTGAAATTGGCAAGCCGGAATGGGCAAAAGAACTTTTGCCGAAGATCGTGATTCCGGAACGTGACAATTTCATGCAACAATACGCCATAGGATTGTGTCATAACATTGCGAATATTCAAATCGCACTCGGTGATATTCAAGCGGCGCGAAAAACAATTGAGGGAATCGGTGAACCAATTTTCCCGCCAATTTGGTGCGACTTGGCGGTGATCCTTGCGAAACACGGCGATAAAAAAGGATGCAATGAAATTGTCGATAAAATTATTGAATCTTTTGGAAAGGAAGATCACGGCAGACGGCTTGAAACAAACCTGAAAATATTTCAAGATGTCTTGGCAGAAATAAATGATGCGGATTTGTCGCGTCGCCAAATAGATCGAATCTTGAATATTACAAAATATTTTAAAGACAAGTCTTCTCCTGATCGGTCATTTACACATGATCAGTCAAGTACACGAAGTTTTATTGAAACGGTTGCAATGAATTTGATGCTTCACGAAAAACGGTTTGAAGACGCTCATCGACTTTTAACTACAGGCATTGATATTAGAAAATGGGGTAACGGTAACGAGGAATATGTGTCAGCCCTGATTGTTGCTCAAAAATACAACGAAGCGGAAAAATTTCTTTACGAACTTCCGTCGTCAAAATTGCAGTGTGAAATGATGTGCAAAATTGCCAGGTTGCAACATGAGGCAGGAAAAGACGAAGATGCTGCCGCTACGTTACAGAAAGGAATTGAATTTGCGATTACGAGAGAATTTTGTTTCGGAGGTATTCTCGATAAACAACATGTCTTAATCGACATTGCGATGGACATTAAAGAATATCGTAATGTAAAATCTGAACGCCCCGCCATGAAAATCGCAGATGAAGTATTTCAATGGCATCGAAAATTGATCACCAGAGCTGCATCGGAATCAAAAGATTTTACAGAGGAAGACCTACAACATCTTTTACTTATTGTGGGGCATACGCGATCTTCCAGCGGCTACAAAAGCAGTAAAACGGAGGTAAAAAAACTCAAGGAATTGGGCGAAGCAATCTATCCGACAATAATAAAAACCGCTCTCAACGCTCCTGATAGTTTTGTCGCAGCATACATTCTCAAAATTTTAGATGTTTCAAAAGGTGATAAAAAGGAACTTCATAAAGCGGTCTGGCAAGTTTATGAAAAGTTGCCGGAATCCGTCGATATGTGGAAAACATTTTGCCAAATAATGAGTGAAATCGGAGAACCGGCTGATGTTCCGAAATTACTATTGGAGGTTACGTATTTCAGGCGAATAACAGATGCTTGTTTGGTTTTTGAAAAGATTGCAGTGGCAGATCAACTTCCGGAGATTGAAAAAAAGTTTACTGAAATTAAAAAGCAAACACAAGATAAATATCCTTCCATTATCGACGAATATTGGAACAAAGAAATTCAACCAAATATCGATAACGCCTTCAAAGCAATACGCAACCGAAAATAAACGAAACATTACGAATACATTTTCCGAAAGAGAGCAATGAGATTTTTATTTTGTCAACAGATTTTAATAAAAAACTAATCTGTCAAATCAGCAAAATCTGTTGACAAGCAACAACAGACTTGTTTTATATCGTACAATAAATCTGCACCGGTTGAGTTGGAGGCGTATGCGTGAGTGATCAAATAAGCAGGATAAGGGCGAGTAATGGGCGGCTTCGTGGTTATTAAGGGAGGAGGATATTGGTTACCGGTTGCGGGTTGGTTTTGCCAAAACTCTTTTATTATTTCATGTCACATCGCCAACACAAAAATATAAAAGAGCCAATTT
>JAISRS010000543.1 GCA_031273485.1 Prevotellaceae bacterium | reverse complement strand
GGAACACGGATTACACGGATTTAAGCGGATTACGCGGATGGCGTCATTGCGAGGCGCAGCCGAAGCAATCCAAATTAATTGAAAATTGAAAATTAAATGGTACATGGTAAATCGTAAATAGTAAATACTAAAATAGTAAATCCTTCTTATTTCCAGAAGAAAAAAGCCAGCGCGCACAGGCAAATACTAAGCAGCAGCCAAATGAGGTTGATAAGGGTTAAATGTTTGTTGGGTTTCATAGTCATATTGGTTTTTAGTTTGCATAGCTTTTTTTATGTGGGCTTTCAGGCGGCGGGCGCGGCGGCGTTATTCTACCACCCTTAAAAATGATAACTTACGACAATCATTCCCACGCTGCCGATATAAACCCGGAACTCATCGGTGAACGATTGTTCGGCAAAAGTAGTCAAATCGTGGTAGGCAAAATAATGAAAGTTTAATTTCAGTTCCGTGCTGAGCGAAAAATGCGGGTTAAAATTATACCGAACTCCCAACAGTGGCTCCATGCCGTAGCAATGGGTTAGATAACCGCCGCGGTTGCTTTGCGTAAACCGGTAGGAAGCGTCCATGCCGTAGAATAAGCGCCACGATGCAATGGGTCGTCCTTTCTCATACCCCAGCCGGAAATTCACAAAACGCCCGTTTTCTTCTTTGGAAAAAATATCTACCGACAAGCCGGCGCGTACCGCATGGCGGGGTGTCAGATGCCTTTTATAATTGACCAAGTAGGATTGTTCCGACGTATGCAACAGGGAAAAGAAATAGGAAAAATCAATGCCTATTTCATTTTTATAGTCCCCATGCAGGGGCGCAGCCTCTTTTTCCTGCGCCCCCAACGGGAAAAACGGGAACAAAAAAACAAATCCCCAAAGAAGCCGCTTATTCTGTTTTAAATAATGCATGTGCTGCGTTTTTTAGCTGGTTATAGCGGGCCGTAAAAAATTGCGCCGACGCCCGCCGGTAATCTATCACCGGGTCGTTGTCGTTGTATTTTCGGAGGATATTGTCCAACTCATCAAGGAACGGCTCGTAATAGATTTCGATATTCTCCGACGTGTCGTCTTTGTAGTTGATGAACACATAATCGTCGCGGTTGAGGGTGCGTAATTTCAGGTCGCCGATTTTAGCATCCTTGTACAGTATATTCACCGTGGCCACGCTGTTTATTTGCTCGATGGTCGGGTTATTATACTTGTTCAGAGTATTCATATCCAGCGATCCGTCGAAGGCAAGGTCGCCTTTGGCGACGGTCAGATAGACGTAATTGACCGGCAACTCATCGTCCGCAAAAAAGTCTTCGTCGATAGCCTGCGCCAGTTTGAGTTTGGTTTTTATAACATACGGCTCATGGTCAGCGCCGGCGAAAAGTGTGGCTTCCGCGTCGTACTCCGTGCTTTTCACCTGCCGGATAGAGGCCGTGTGGGTAAATGGCGCTGTAAAAACGGTTACAGAAGCCTCCTTGACGGTTACAAAACCGACGGTTTCCCATGAAACATCGGTCTGGCACGAGGCGATTTCCTGCCCGTCCAACGTAACGGAGAAGCGAATTTTCGACGGCACATACACCCGGTCCCTGTTATTGACCGTAACTCGCGTATCGCTGTATTCGCTGAGGATGACCGAGCAGTTGTTGCTTTTGGACGCAGGGCCGGCGGGGAAGTTAATAACGAGTTTTGAGTCGGACGACTTTGTCCATCGCTTGGTGGACTGATTGTAGTCGTACTTGCCTTCGAAATAGCCAAAATCGAAACGCTCATGGGTTTCCACATAGTCTCGGAAACCGGCGGTTTTGTCCAGCGATTCAAACAGGTCGTCTATCCAGCGGCGGTTGAGCACTTCCCCATCTTCCAGTCCGGTGAATGTGAGCAACGCCTGAATAAGCCGGCCGTTTTCGAATGTCCGTACAATGTCGAGCGTGCGGTCGAACAGCGCTTCGATGTTTTGTTTGTCTTCGGCCACCGTGGTCTCTGACCCTGCGCCCGAATTGTTCTTATCGCAGGTCATAAAAAAGACGCCGGATAATACCAGTAAAATAATAGTGATTTTTTTCATTGTGTTGTTTTTTTAAAAGTTTTTGAATTTGTTTATTTAGTAAATAGCGCAATTGACGACAAAGTATTGCAATGCGGCATTTTCTTCGACAATGGTTTTCACGTTACCCGATTTCAGCTTCATCGTATATACCGTTGCTTCCTTTAGCGCTTCTCCAAACGGATAATTGCGGATGGTTCCCAAATGTTTGTGATGAATGGTGAGGCGCTGCGTTCCCGGAGAGAGCCACACCCATATTTCGCCCGTTCGCTGCTCGCTATGCCTTACGCCCGCCATGCCTGCTTCAAAGGTAAAGTCCTGCAACAACAGCGGCGTTTCTATTTTTACGATAGCGCAAACTTTGTTGTTTTGGTCTTTACGTTCGTGGGTAATGCGCGCCGTCTGGTCGGTTTCGTCTTTTGTGAAACTTTCCACCGCCAATTTGTTGTCTTGCGCATGAAGCGCTGCGCAAGCGAGCAACGCAACGGCAAGGGTTAAAACATATTTTATTGGGAAGGGTGGCATAGTAATTTAAATTATGGCGTAATGGAAAAAAGTAGGATGATACCTGTTTCAACTCCTTAATTTAATAAGATCGGTTAATACTTCCTGATAGTTGTTCTCATTCAGAAACAATATTTGCTGTTTGCCGACGTAAGTGTCTTTTAATTTCAAAAAGCACAAACACACAATAACTTTATTTGTTACTGTTTTCGATGTCTCAAATGCAACATCCTTGAAGTCAAAAACAGTTTTGTATTTTTCTATCAAACTTTCAATAGTTCCGTTGTCGAAAGTTTCCAAGATGTGGACAAAATAATTGGTCATACACTCTCCATCATTGTCGTAACGTA
>JAISRS010000517.1 GCA_031273485.1 Prevotellaceae bacterium | reverse complement strand
ATCAATATATCCGTTCTCAAAATCGGAGCCTGTTATTTTTGCCGTAATGATTCCGTTCTTTTCGCAGTCCGAAATCTTGGTTACCTCAGTCGCTACCCCAAAAGTACAGTTCTGCCCCGCCAGCCTGCTAAAAACCAACAAACAAAACAAAAACAATGTTATCTTCCGCATACCTTTTATCATAAAACATATATATTACTTAATTCGATTATACTCCGGTTACTAATTGCACTGTAGAATTATTTCACTCGTAATAAGACGCAAAAGTAATTAAATTTTTGATAAAACAACAGTAAAGTCACAGCCCCCCCTTGTGGGCTATGGGTTAGTGACAAAAATTCGTGTAATTCGTAAAAAATCCGCAGGATTTTAAATTTGTGTAATTCGTGTAATTCGTGGATAAAAAGAATTCGTGTAATTCGTAAAAAATCTGCAAGATTTTAAATTCGTGTAATTCGTGGATTTAAAAAATTCGTGTAATTCGTAAAAAATCCGCAGGATTTTAAATTTGTGTAATTCGTGTAATTCGTGGATAAAAAAACGTGATAATTCGTGGATAAAAAATTCATGGATCAGTTTAATTCCAGGACGACTGTTGCTTTGCCAAATTCGAAGGGGGTATCGTGTTCGGGGGTTTGTTTAACCACCGTGCCTGTTCCTTTGTGGATCACTCTTAATCCTCGGTTTTCAAGGAGAAACATAGCGTCGCGTAATCCCATTCCTACGACGTTGGGAATGATTTCCTGTTTCACTGAGATTTTCGACACCTTGAATTTGTTGTTTACCGTGTCGATTTTAACCCATTCGTTATTACCGGCATCAACCGGCAGATTCAGTTCCGTTGCGATTGTTGAAAGGTTTTTGCCGGAAGTGTTTTTAATTAGAGGTTGAGCGGTTTTAGAAGTATCGAGTTCTCTTAAATTGTGAGGATTGAGGGCGTGTATTTTGTCGGCAACTTCTCTGAATACCGGAACTGCATCTCTGGACCCGAAAACATTTTTTCTTTCCTCATCGCTCAAATGTTTTGAATAAAGAACTACAATACACGAATATTGGGGTTTGTTTTTGGGAAAATATCCGCAGAAACTTGCAAGATCCCTGTCCGTATAACGTTTATTGACATACATTTGAGCCGTTCCTGTTTTTCCCGATATTCCATACCATGTTTGTCCGTAAAAGCGTGCGGAACCGCTTTCCACGACCTTAGCCAATACTTCTTTGACGCTGTTCAGCGTATTTGACGAACAGATTGATTTCTTGATTATTTCCGGTTCAAACATCTTTTTTTCTCCTGTGATATACTGTATTCCGCAAACGAGGCGCGGTTTTACCATTGTGCCGTTGTTGGCTATGGCATTAAACAGCGACAGAGTGTGAACAGGCGACATTCTAACCTGATAGCCATGAGAGATATGGTACATGGAAACGGTCTTGGGATCGGAATTTATATACGGCACGGCTTCCGACAGTCCGAGGGTATCCAGGACGCCCAGATTTTTTATGGCTTTGATAAATTTTTCGGATTTGCCATTGAAGGCGATATGCACCATTTTTGCAGTTCCTATGTTCACCGACTTGCTTATTATCTCGGATACGGATAATTCGCCAAACTCTTTGTTATCAACTTCCTTTACCTGATTCCAGTATTTTTCCGTCCTGTTATTTTTTTTGACATAAACACAACCCTCGTCGCAGTTAATTTTATCCGTAATTTTTATTTTTCCCGTTTCTAAAGCGGTTATCAGCGATACCACTTTGAAAGTAGAGCCGGGTTCCATCGAAGTCATAAGTGCGTTATTGTAGTTATCCTGCATATTTTCGGGAGCGTACCTGTCGTCTTCATACGAGCCTAAATTCGCTATTGCCTTTATGTTACCGGTAGCGACTTCCATCAACATTATCGAGCCACCCGTAAACATTCCGTTACCATGCTTCAGTTTTTTTCGGAGAATATTATCGCAAATATCCTGCATTCGCGTGTCTATGGTCGATATTACATTGTTCATTTGCAGCAATTCGTCGTTATACAGCATTTCGATACCGGAAAGCGTGTTTCCGTTGTCGCCCACGACGCCAAGCGCCGAGTGCGCCATATTTTTGAACGGCGACAGGCGTTTGCCTACTTCTTCGGTAAATATGCCTGTGGTGTACTGTCCGTATTTTTTCAGATACGGGATATTAAATATACTGTCTTTCTGCAGAATACTGATATTTTTCCTAAGAAAATTTACGGTATAACTTTTTTTGTCGTTTCCCATTGATTCGCCTTTTATTTTGTAGTTATACAACATTCTATAGTATTCTCCGGCAGATTTTTCTCCCACAAATCTCGAAAGCGCTTTTGAAAACTGTTCGTATATGCTAACCAGCAAAGTGTCGTAGGGCAGATAATGCGGTGATTTTTTATTTTCAACAACCTTTGCCTTATTGATTGTTTTGCCTTCGGTTCGCATGGTTTTAAAATCCACCGACAGCATATATTCCGGCAGATAAGAGGCGAGCGTCTGTCCGTCGGACGAGAGTATGTCGCCTCGGCGGGGACTGCGATCATTCTCAATATTTTCGGATTTTTTCTTCGCCGTTTTGTTTTCACGCAAACTTTTGTCGAAATACTGATAGTGAATCAAAATGCCGACAAAGATTATAAAAAACACAAGGAATGATACATATAATCCTTCAGCCCCATGCAAAACTCTGTCTTTTTTCTTTTTCATGCCTATAATTTGCCTGTTTTGTTTACTCTCTTTTTATTTTGTCCGAAATCAATCTGTGAACAGTCACGCTAATCCCTTATTTTTCTATTTTTACGGGAGATGTTTCCGGCGTTCTTAAATTTAAATTATTTTTTCTCAACAATTTCATCAAATTGGAATATGTGGTCAATTCCGACATTTCCATCAGTTTAATATTGTATTTTGCCTTGCTGATAATCAGTTTCTCTTCTAATTTTTTATACTTGCGAGCTTCCAGATCATGTTTGATACCATTGCCGATATATATGATAGTCAATGCAAAAAGCACCAAAAGATATTTATAATACTTCATTATATACCGCACCTCGCTGTTACCGGAGAGGATTTGCTGAATTGTCTTTAATATTTTAATCATATTGAATTGTCTTTAACGTTTTTATAAAATTTATTGCATCATTTTTTTTTGAGCTATTCTCAGTTTAGCGCTTCTCGAACGACTGTTAAACAGGATTTCTTCACTGCTGGGAACAATCGCTTTTTTTGAAATAATGGTAAACGGACTGATTTCATTGCCATAGAAATCTTTAACTTGCTGTCCTTCGACATTTCCCGTTTTCATGAAATTCTTCACCATGCGGTCTTCCAGCGAATGGTACGAAATTACGGACAATCTGCCTTCGGGAACTAATACCTTGAGGGATTGTTCCAAAAGCTGTTTTAAAGACTGCATTTCCTTATTCACTTCTATTCTTATTGCCTGAAAAACTTTAGCAAGGAACTGTTTCTCATCGGATTTGGGGATGAGGGGCGTGATACTCTCAATCAGGTCGGCTACCGAATTAAGCGGTTTTTGATTTCTCGAATCCACCAATATTGCAGCAAGTCTGTCTGCCCGTTTTATTTCTCCGTATTCAAAAAAAATACGTTTCAAGCTATTTTGCGGATATGTGTTCAAAACTTTTTGCGCCGTCAGGTCCGAATCCTGTCCCATTCTCATATCTAAGGAAGCGTCCGGAAAACGGAAAGAAAATCCCCTTTCACCGTTATCGAAATGGTGTGACGAAACGCCCAAATCGGCAAGAATACCGTCCACCTGCGTCACTCCGTGATAGCGCAGGAGATTGTGCATAAAACGAAAGTTATTATTTATAAAAATCAATCGTTTATCCTTCGGCAAATTATTTACCGCGTCCCTGTCCCTGTCAAAAGCGAAAAGTCTTCCGTTTTTGAGGCGCGACAGTATTTCTCCGGAATGACCTCCTCCTCCGTAGGTTACATCCACATAAACGCCATCTGTTTTTATATTTAACGCTTCCACGCTTTCCTTCAAAAGCGCCGGAACGTGGTAAACATTAGAATTATCCATCATTTATCCCAATTTTTATGATTTCGCAAAGGTAAAAATTTACTTTGAATTTTTATATGAATGATGAATTATGGCACACAGATGAGGGCGGATTTTAAGGATTTATGCAGATTATTATCCATCTGCGTAAATCTGTTAAATCTGCGTGCTAGCTCGGCGACAAAGAAAAATCAAAAATATATCTATGAAATTGAATTGTTCATCTGAACAATTCAATTGTTCATCTGGGAAATTGAATTGTTCATCTGGGAAATTGAATTGTTCATCTGGGAAATTGAATTGTTCATCTGGGAAATTGAATTGTTCATCTGGGAAATTGAATTGTTCATCTGGGAAATTGAATTGT
>JAISRS010000451.1 GCA_031273485.1 Prevotellaceae bacterium | reverse complement strand
AGTTTAATTCGGTGACAAAAAAGAAAATTTGTAGATGAAAAGGAAATTAAAACAGGATGTTATAACTGATTAAAAATGTAAAGTATGTGTAATAAGATTTATTGTATTTTAGTGGGGCTATTGATATGCGCCACCGGTTTATTTGCTCAAACCGATATTGACAGGGGACTAAGAGCGTTGAAAAATGACGACTATGTAACGGCATTGAAATGTTTTAACGAGGCTCTTAAAGAACATCCGGACGATGTGGATGCGCTTTATTTACGTGCCGCAACATATATGGAAATGGAAGAGTATAACAAGGCGTTATCCGATTATAATGCTGCTATTAAAAACTATAAAAAGAGTGAAGTCCTGATGCTCGACGATTTACTTTTTAAACGCGGTGAATTGTATTACATTATTGAAAACAATGAAAAAGCAATCGTCGATTTTTCAGCAGCCATAAAATATAATCCCAAAAATAAGTATGCTTATTTGAGCCGTGCGAAGGTTTATTCCGACGAAAAAAACTACTCTGCCGCTACAGCCGATTATAAACAGACATTAAGTATTGACGAAACCATAACAGGAGCGAAAATAGGATTGGCTCGAAACCTGATAGAACAGGGGCAAAACGATGAAGCCATAGAAATGCTTACACAGGCAGCCAAAGTGGATCCTCAATACGGATCAATATACGGATATCGCGCTCTGGCGTATGATCAAAAGGGAGATTATCGTCATGCCATTGACGACATCATACTCGTGCTGTCTATTGATGGCATAACTAATGAAGACAGACGCATTTTGGGAATATACGCCGAACATGAATTTACTTATGTCGTTTCCAAAATCAGTTCCATGATCATCAGGGAAAAAGATGAACCCAACTGGATTTTTCTCCGCGCAGAACTTTATATGGACAGAGGCATGTATCATGAAGCCATTGAGGATTACAATACGCTTGAGAAACAAGCGTCGTCATCCGATGTAAGTGTTTATTATTTAAGAGGAGAATGTTACAGCGAAATCGGACAATATGACAAGGCTGTCAAAGACTTTGAACAGGCGATTGAATTGAATGGACAGGAAGGTTCGGCTCTGTCCGCTCTGTACACCGAGTTAGCCGACTGCAAACGTCTTGGAGGCGACTACAAAGGCGCTATCGAAGTATTTTCCAAAGCCATAGAACAGAATCCGATGGGAGATTACGCATATTACAAGCGCGGATGGACAAAAGAATTTATCAGGGATTTTCAGGGAGCCTTGAAGGATTATAATACGGCTATCGACTTGGATAATGAATACGCATATACGTACCTTAACAGGGGTTGTTTGTATCAAAAAGAATTGGACAAGCCCGATTTGGCAAAAAAAGATTTTTTAAAAGTCCTTGAGTTGGAAACGGAATATCGCAGTAGCGGTAATTGCCGCCAGTATGCCTTAGTTCATCTGGGGCGGGAAAAAGATGCTATTGCGTGGCAGGACAGTATTCTGGCACAATATCCCACATCGGGGAATTATTATGATGCCGCCTGTGTCTATTCGTTAATGAAACGAACTCCGGAGGCAATTGCCTGTTTGCGTACAGCCTTTGAAAAAGGTTATCGGGAGTTTATCCACCTTGCCAATGACAACGATTTGGACAATATCAGAAATACTCCCGAATATGTTAAACTGATGAATGAATGGAAGGATAAAGCGTATGTATCGGAACCTCTGTCGGAAACGCCTGTCCGTGCCGGTGAAGACCGAACCGGACAGAAGTATGTGGTGAAAATGAAGGAACTCCGCTCCGGCGTGTATGAAATACCCTGTACGGTAAACAGTCTGCCGCTGAAATTCATTTTCGACACAGGCGCAAGTACGGTTACCTTGTCGTCCGTAGAAGCCGCCTTTATGTTGAAGAATGATTATCTGACAAAATATGATTTCGGCAACAGTCGTAACTACCAAACCGCCTCCGGCGATATTGTGGAAGGTACAAAGGTGCGATTACGCAAAATAAAAATCGGCGAGCTGGAATTAAATAATATCGAAGCATCAGTGGTGCATAGTCAGAATGCCCCGCTACTCTTCGGACAGTCGGCGCTGAATAAACTCGGAAAAGTATCTATAGATAACAAAAATAATGAGTTGACATTTGAATTTTGAATTTTGAATTTTGAGAAATAAAATGAATAAAATTAAAAGATATGAAACAAGTATTATTTAAAGGACAAAGTTTGACGGACTGCATTTTAAGTAGTCTTGTGCGAAAAAAGTCCCGCAGGGACAGCGCTTTATTAACCGTAGCCGGTAATGAAGCTCGCTTTTTAAGGAGCTATTATGGTGTTGGTGATCTCTCTATAAGGGAAGTTCTTGATGGCGTAGATGAATTAGGGTATGACATACCCAAAGGCGCCACCATTAAAGATGACAATAACGATTGGGTACATGAATCCGGTGTTCTGTATGCCAAGGAATACGAAGTATGTGTTGATGGTTTAATATGTAAGGAGGTAATATGATACAATTTTTATTTTTAGTTGCGAGGAGTGATAGTGACCCTTTGGAACAAGCTGTTATAGGCGCATTATCTGCTGCGATAATTACTGTAGTTTTATGGCTTTGGAGAAAAATATTCTCAAAGAAAGACAAGAATAATACTGACGACTATGATAATCTGAAGTGAAAATTTATATGTTGCGTGCGTCCTTCGCTTGTTCGGGGGCGTCGTGATATATTAACATTATTAATATGAATGATAAATAAATTAAAATTATTAAAACAATGAAAATTAGATTTTTTATAGCATTAGGCTTTTCGATGCTTGTTCAGTTGAATGTCTTTGCTCAAACTAATACGGCTGGCGACAAGGTTACCGAAAAGGACGGTTATCAAATTTTTGCTTCGGCAGGGTTTAAAGTTAAGTGCGGATGTAAATTATATGTTGATAAAGTATTTATTGACATGGCTACAAAACAGGGTGTAGATAATATTCTTGCAGCTTATCTCTGCGCCGAAAATGAAGACAATCCGGATATCTGCGCTATTGTGAATATCCTTATTTATGACATGCAAAAGATTTATAAAAACATACCCGAAAAGGATTATCAAGATTTTGAAACGCAACATACGAAAGAATATGCCGAATACTTAAAATCATCCGGTATTTCTTCTTATAATTTTATAACATATCAGGGCGTTTCCGCAATAGAATATACCTATAAACAAATAGATTTACCAACAAAGGCTATTTATTTCTTAAAGCGTAAAAAAGCATATCTACTTCAAATCGGAACAAGAAAGAATCTAACAACAAAATATAATTCGTTAAAAAACAGTTTTGAAATATTAAAGTAAAAGATATGAAACAATTATTATTAAAAGTACTATGTTTGACAGGATGCCTGACACTAATAACATTGACCGTGATGTGCGGCGGAAAGAAAAGAACTGCTCCGCCGGTAGCAACATCCCCGTCACCGGCAGTGACGCCACCGCCACCGTCAAGCCCTGAGATGGTACTCAATGTTTATCTCGAAAATTCGGGAAGCATGGATGGATACGTGAACGGGAATACCGAATTTAAACAATCGGTATATAGTTATCTGAGCGATATTAAAATCTCCGGGATTACTAAGGAAATAAACCTGTTTTATATAAACAGTGTGATTATTAAATACGGAAGCGATATTAGCGATTTTATCGAAAAATTAAACCCCGCAACATTTAAAATCAGGGGAGGAAATAGATCAACATCCGATATATCAAATATTTTAGAAACGATATTGAAGGAAACAAAAGAAAACGGTATTTCCGTTTTTGTATCGGATTGTGTTTTTTCTCCGGGCAAGAGTAAAGATGCAAACCAGTATTTGATTAATCAACAAATCGGGATAAAAAGTAATGTGGCGACACATTTAAAAACAAATAACTTAGCTATTGTCATTTATCAGTTTTCCTCGCTCTTTGACGGCAAATACTATGATAAAAACAACAGTTCGACACAGATTAATGAACAGCGTCCCTATTATATCTGGCTTGTCGGAAACCCGCAATATATTACGGCATTACGGGAGAAAGTTCCCGACACTAAATTTAAAGTTAGCGATATACAACACCTCTTCTCCATTGTTAAAGGCAATAGAGAGGTAGGTTATGCGGTGAAGGTTGGTTCCGGACAGTTTGATTTGGACAAGAAAAACCCGAAAACAGCGATACTTAACTGGAAAACAGATTCAAAAGGTAAAGGAGCCGGCGTTGCAAGGTTTTCGGTAAACGTCAATTTGTCGGGTTTTCTTTTGGACGATGCTTATCTGTGCGACCCTTCCAATTACGAACTGTCCGACAAGGATTTTACGCTGTCCGTGACCAAAGCGGTATCTAATTCTTTCGGATATACTCATTCGTTGAACATCACATCGTCACACGTCAAGAAAACAAGTTTGTCCATCAAACTTTTGAACAAAATGCCGCAATGGGTAAACGAGGTGAACGACAGCATCGGAGCAGCTCCTCTACCCGGAAAAATATACGGCATAAAATATCTGTTTAACGGCATATATGATGCTTTTACATTCGACAATAATCTTTATACTGAAATCAAAATACAAATAAATTAATATTATATTATCATGAATGAAATTTTAGGACAAATTTATTGCTGGTTCGAATCACTGTTCAGCCAGAATTTTGCAGAATATCTTTGGGGATATAATTGTGATACGCAACAGTATGACAATCCGAACATGTTTAATCAGGTAGGACTTTTATCCATAGTCGTTTCTTTGATTTGTGTTCTGCTGTATTATTATGCCATCAATCATCCGCGATTCAGTCGCTGGTGGCATTGGCTTATAGTATTGATAGCGTCGGGCGCTATTAATCTTTTTATCGGATACGGATGGACAATCTCCGATTTTCGCAATGGAGTTATAGGCGATTGTTTAATGTATGTAAGAAATGAGCAAGGAGATATTGTAAATCAGTTGATCTACGAAACGGATTGCTGGATGTTTGGCGTTACAAACTTCATAGTTTCTTCCGGGTTCTTTATTATTTTTTCATTTGCACTCAGATGGGGAAGCAGTAATTGCAGATATTCGCCTTTTGTTATTCGACCGTAATTATTAAATCGTAAATTATTAAATCATAAATTAAAATATGAGTAAATTATACATTTTTGGAATAGGAGGCACCGGTTCCCGTGTACTGAAATCGTTAACGATGTTGATGGCTGCGGGAGTAAAAGTGCGAGATACAAGTGGGCAATGCTACGAAATTGTCCCCATTGTGATAGACCCCGACCATGCGGCAGCCGACCTGACCCGCACGGTAAAACTGATGCGGGATTATAAAAAAGTACGTAACAGGATTGACTTTAATACTGCAAGCGCCAATACTTTTTTCGCTAACGATATTAATCTGAATGTTTTTTCGGAACACTCAAATATAACCATGAATCTTGGAAATACGCAAGATACCGATTTCAAGACATACATCGGGTGGGCAGCTATGCAGGAAGCCAATTCCGCGCTGGCGTCCATGCTTTTTTCCGATAACAATCTCAACTCAATGATGGATGTCGGGTTTAAAGGAAATCCCAATATCGGCAGCGTGGTGCTGAATCAGTTTGCCGCTTCAACGGAATTTAGGGACTTTGCGGCTTCATTTGCCCAGAACGACAGGATTTTTATTATCAGTTCCATTTTCGGCGGAACGGGCGCCAGCGGATTCCCTTTGCTGCTGAAAAATCTGCGAGCAATTTCCAATAACATAAACGGTAACGGTTTGATAAAAAAAGCTCCCATCGGCGCAGTGTCGGTATTCCCCTATTTTGAGGTGTCTGTTGCCGATAACAGTCAAATAAATTCTTCGACGTTTATCTCCAAAACCAAAGCCGCTTTGTCGTATTACGATAAAAATATGACCGAAGCCAATATACTGTATTACATAGGCGACAATGTCAGTAAACAATACGACAACTCGGAAGGCGGAACCACCCAACAAAACGACGCGCATTTCATTGAACTTGCGGCAGCGCTGGCTATTGTGGATTTTGCACAAATTCCCGACGATCAACTAAACACCAAAGTTGACAGCAAAACCAATACCGGCGTCCCGGAAACAGTGGAATACAAGGAATTCGGCATAATCAGGGAAACAAGCGAAATTATATTTTCGGACATGGATATCGTCACTCAAACTTTGATTAAAAAACCGATGACGCAATTCTTTTTGTTCTGTAAATATATGAACGAACAAATAGCTTCTTCAACCCGGCAAACATGGGCGATTAGTAATAATTTCGACAGCGCTTTTCTTTGTTCCGCTTTTTATCAGTCGGATTTAAGCGGCATAAAAGACGCTTACTTGGAATGGCTTGCCGAAATGAGCAAAAACCATCGGGCATTTACGCCTTATGAATTGAAGACGGGAAACAATTTATTCCGGTCGGTGAAAGGTGAAAAGCCGAAAAAAACATGGTTCAAGGATAATTATGTCTTATTCGACGCTACATTAAACAACACTCGAACAAACGGCGAACCGGAACACCGGTTTGTGGAATTATTTTATAAAGCAACGGAAAAATTAGTAAAAAGAAAATTTAACATGTAATTATTATGGCACATATATTCAGAATACATAAACAAGGAGTAAACACCATTAAACACTGGGCTGCTTCTCCCAAAATAGGGACAACGGCAATAGACAACATTCAAGACCCCAACGGGGCGTCGGCAAAAAGAGAAATCACATCCATCCCCTCGCCTTTTGCACGCATGGATTTGGTAAAAACAGCCTTCAAAGAAGTAGCTAAAAGCAAGGATCTGAACGGTGGAACCATTTATCATAAAATGGTGTCGGATTGCCTTGATATCGGACAGATATTTTTTAATATCAACAAGTACAAAAACTTTATCAAAATTATAGAATGGAATCGCGCCAATGATTTATCGGAGTTGCAAAATTCAAACGTTTCCGGACACAGACAATTAGCCGGCACTTACGATATCTTTTTAAAACAGGACGCCTCAAACTATAATTTCGGCGAGATGCAAAGCATTTTTATACTGAAATGTACGCATCCTGCGGCACGAACCGGAAATAATATTATAGGCGCCACTTCTCCGGCTACGCTCTTTTTCAGCTCGGCAAACAATCTGGAGTACGTGTCGAAATTAATAGATTTCGGCGGAGATCAACCTTTCGACGGAGATTATGCCGCACTCTGCGACAGAGATATCGAATATCAAAAATACTGGTACCTGCTGCAGAAGACAAACATGAATTTTGCGACCCTGTTTCCGGAAGTAAATGCTTATCTGACGGCAAGCTACGACGCCTTAAAGCTGGAGCAAAGAGAGATAATCAATAATTTATCGGAAAACGACCTGCAAAACTATGCCGATATTTCGGTAGGAGGAGCCGGAAATTCGGTGAATGTGCTTGGGATTAATCTGAAACAACAACAGGAAAACCGGGAAATTATTTTAAAGAACAGCGATTTTGTAATTAATCCTCGAAATACGACAAACGATCTTTTACCTCTGGTTTTGCCCGTGGACAGATTTACTCAATCTCTAAAGTACGTCACAGCCAATTGGGATCCGAACACACAAGTCCCTTATCTAAATCCTGCTTTGCTTGATTCACGGACCCTGCCGGGCGACGGCTCGTGGTATCCTTACCTTACCATCAGCGACTTTTTGGAAGATACCATTATTCGTATGCCTTACGGAATTGAGCAAGGCAGTTTCTTTGACGGCAATTTCAGCAATGCCAAGGAAGAGAGCTACCTGCTGCCCGTAACCGACACGTTTTTTAGATATTTTACCACAGAAAACTTAATGGGAAACATGCCGGACGGTAAAAAGATGATAGAGATGAACAAAAACGCAGGCGGAGTAACGGTAAAATTGCGTATCCCGGTCAAAAACAACCGGTATATCGAATACAACAGAATTTATTTTGAACATAATCAGCCTGATATTGCAAAAAATGATGGAGCGGTGATGGAAAAAGATTTTATGTATGCCCTGTTCCCAAATATTAAATTTACAAATGATAAAGATGCATACTACAGACTGGGGCTAATGACCGACTGTAAGAACAGCGCCGATTACGATGTGAAATATTACTCAAACGAAGCGAAAAAAACTGAATGTGTGATTAGAAATGAGAGTAATGAACGATATAAAACATGTAAGAATTATATTTTAGAAAATGCAAATTTCGATTATATAGGTATTCGATGCAATAATCATCGCGGAGTAGTAATTCCAAAGTTTAAAAAACAGCAAGAGTCGAATCAATATGTTTTTGCAATTGATTTGGGCACCACCAATACTCATATTGAATACCGCCTTAACAGAGAACAGGTGTCAAAGGCGTTTGATATAACGAATGACAAGCAAATTCATTTACACTCCACCATTGTTGATGATGTCATAAAATACACTTATAATTGGGATTTTATTCCGGAGAAAATCGGTACGGACGAATCTTTTATGTTCCCAACACGAACAGTTTTATCGGAAGCGAAAAACACCATTTGGAAGGGTGGAATATTTCCGTTCGCTCATGCAAACATCGCATTCCCGTATGAAAAACGAATAGAATACAAATATAATAGAGTAATCACAGATTTGAAATGGTCACATGAGGAGGATATAAGGAAAAAAATCCGTTGTTATATTGATTCGCTGTTCTTAATTCTCCGCCACAAAGTAATTTTAAATGACGGAAGTCTAAGCGCTACAAAAATTATCTGGTTTTATCCCATTAGTATGACCCGTCACCGATTCGATTTGTTTAAGCAGGAATGGAATGAATCCTATCAAAAGTATTTCGGCGGTGATCCGGCAAATATTACTGCCATGACGGAATCGGTGGCTCCGTACGAACACTACAGACGAACTGTCGGCAATGTCGCAAATATGGTTTCTGTGGATATAGGAGGAGGAACTACCGATATTGTAATAGCGGAACAAAAGCAGGTTAAGCATATTACTTCGTTCCGTTTTGCGGCAAACTCAATCTTTGGCGATGGATATGCGGAACAGTGCACTAATGGAATCATTAGCAAATTTCGACCTAAGTTATGTGAGGTATTTAATGCCGTGAAGTGGGAGGAATTACAGGATATACCTGTAGATTTAGAGAAACAAAACAAATCTTCGGAGATTGCTTCTTTCTTGTTTTCCTTAAAAAACAATAAAGATGTAAAAGATAAGAATCTATCCGGCAGTTTGGATTTCGGCAAATTGTTACAAGCCGATGATACACATAAAATTATTTTTATTTTTTTCTATACGGCAATCATATATCATTTGGCTCATATCATAAAGGCAAAGAATTTGGCAATGCCGCGCCATATTACTTTCAGTGGCAACGGTTCCAGAGTAATTCAAATTCTCACCCCCGACAATAAATTACTGGAAAGATTTACCAAATTGATTTTTGAAAAAATATTCAAAAAACAATATAGTACAGATGGACTAACGATTCTTCAAAACCAATCCAATCCGAAAGAGGTTACCTGCAAGGGTGGTATTGTTTCGGAAAATATGCAAGACTATGACGCTATTGCCGACACAAAAATTGTTTTAATGGGATCTGATATTTTAATTGAACAGAACACTAAACAGTACGCGGAACAGAGCGATGAACAGAACGTTAAGCGGTACGGCAATATCGACAAGGAAGATTATATTAAGCAAACAGTGGAAGAAGTAAAGAAATTCATTCAATTTGTGATAGACCTGAACAATAGTTTTTCTTTTAAAAACAAATTCGGAATAAAAAGCGAGTCTTTAGACATAGCCAAAAAGGAATGTTTCCGTGATTTGGAAATATATACCTTAAATGGATTGGAACAAAAACTGAAGGAAGTTTCCAATGACGATCCCATAGAAGAAACTTTTTTCTTCTATCCGCTAAACGGAATGTTAAATGCCTTATCAATAGCATTAAATAATGAACTTAAATAAATATTACAACATGAAAAAAATAATAAGATTAATGGAAATAATGATTTTGTGTTCTACTATTGGTTGTTCGACACAGAATATAGATAAGGCAACTTATAACAAATGGGTTGATTATGCTAATTCCAAATATGTAGAAGCGTATATTGAAACATTTAGAGATAACCCGAAAAAAGCTGAGGCTATAAAAAAATATAATGATGTTATTAAGCCGAAATTACAAGCATCTACACCTGACAAACCGTGTCCTTTTGATAAGCTTTCCGCATTATTGAAAAATAATGGCTGGACGCAAATAGAAGAAAATCTGGCTCGGAAATTCAAGGAAAATAAACAGGGTAATACTATAGATGACTTGTTGGCAATAGATATGCTTGATGACAAAGAAGTCTTGGAAGATACAAAAATTGAGTTAAAAAAAGAATTAGAGGACAGGATAAAGGAAAAGGAAGAAAAGGAGAAAACAGAAAAGGATGTAAAGAAACAGGATAATAGAAGAAGTTCGTCAAAGCAATCACGCTCGGAAAAACAACATTTATATGCAATATGTGTGATGGTATTGATATTGGGCGTCTTTGCAGTTGCATTACAAAAGAGCCGGAAACGAATCCGGAAACTAAACAAAAAAATCCGAGAGCTAAATCAACAAATCGGGAATCCAAATCAACAAATCAAGGAGCTAAATCAACAACTCCAAAAGAAGGAGAAACAGCTCCAAGAGAAGGAAAAACAGCTCCAAGAGAAGGAAAAACAACTCCAAGAGAAGGAAAAACAACTCCAAGAGTTAAAGACAGAGAACAATAGTCCGGAACCGGAATCGACAGGTGGAACTCCTGAAACAGACTCACAGCCACAATATTTTTTAACAAAGAAAATTGGTAACTCCTTTCATCGCATATCTGCAAACCCCGAAGATTGTTTTTTCAGGATGTTGAATAATAACGGAGGTTGCGCCGATTTTGAATTTTGTGGGAATGTAGAATACGCAATCGCCAATAAAAATGCGGTTTTTGATGAAGTATGCGAAACTTCCGGATACAATCGAAACGTGCGGCATATAAAAACCGAAGAGCGCGGCAAAGTAACACTCCGTGACGGTAAATGGGTAGTAACAACAAAAGCAAAAATTAAATTCGAATAAAATTATGGCACATTATTTAATCATTAGCATTATTATTATCATTATTGTTTATTATCAGTTTCTATCCTATTTTGATAATAAACAAAAATTAACCGTTTTTCGGGAAATATTTCCGAAAAACAGGAACTCATATACTTTAAACCACATAAACAATCAAATAGGACTTGTTGCGAATATAAAAAATAATGAGATATTGAAAGTAATCATTAATTCTATCAATGAATATTTAGACAAAAACAAAGGGGCGGTAGGCGATTTTCACATAATAAAAGATGTTGTGGACAGAAACTGCGATGCCGCCGAAGAAGAAATTAACGCGCAAATTCCCGTACCGCTCTATTACGGTTTAATGGGAACAATGTTCGGCATTTTAGTCGGATTGGGCTTTTTGGTTTTTAGCGGCGGATTAAACGCTTTGTTGGGAAGTACTACTGCCAATGGAGCCGGAATACAGGCGCTACTTGGAGGCGTAGCATTGGCGATGATTACAAGTATTTTGGGTATTTTACTCACAACAAGTGGTTCCATGCAGGCAAAAAATGCCAAAGCATCCGTAGAAAAAGACAAAAATATATTTCTTAGCTGGGTGCAAGCCGAATTATTGCCTAACCTGTCGTCGGATGTTTTCGGCGCGCTTGGGCGAATGACTAATAATCTGGTAAATTTCAATGCTACATTCTCATCCAATACAATCGAATTACGAAATACGCTTCAACAAGTAAACGAATCTTATAAAGGTCAAGCGGAAATATTGGAGGCAATTAACAACCTTAAAATTAGACAAATTGCTACTGCCAATATTGAAGTCTATGACAAGTTGCAAAATTGCACTTATGAATTAGATAGATTCGTCAAATACCTTGAGAACGTGAATATATATATCGCCGATGTGCGGGCGCTTAACGACAAGTTAGACAAAAACGAAACGCGAACAAAGGCAATTGAAGATATGGGTACGTTCTTCCGACAGGAAAAAGCGATTTATGAGGAACGGAAAGGCGCTATTAATAGAGCCGTAGGACAAGTTGACAGCGTGCTAAAAGACGCGTTTAACAAATTAACGGATAGCGTAGAAAAACAGTTCTCTGCATTACAGAAGGCAACAGTTACGCAAACGGAAAAGTTAAATAATGCAACAGTTACGCAAACAGAAAATTTAAATAACGCCATAGAGGAACAACAAAGAGCATTACAAAAGAAATTAGCAGAAACCTCCATTATTATCGACGAACTGAAAAACCTTACCGCCGTAAAAGACAGTATCTCGAAATTAGAAAAAGCTACTGCCGAACAAAGCAAGAAATTGGATAAATTAGCATATTCCATAATAGAACTGGCACGAGCAAAAGTTTCCGGAAAGAGTGTTGAACCATCTATGCCGCGCCGGTTGAAAATATTTGTTATTGTCGGAGGAAGCGTGGTGATAGCCTACTGTTTGTATTCGCTTGTATTTCAAATTTTACTCTTAATATAAACATTATAATGGCAAAGCAAAAAAAAGAATCGTTTTTCTGGACAAGCTATTCAGACATGATGACAAGCTTGTTTTTTGTCATGTTAGTGTTATTTGTATTAACTATTGTGCTACTGCATAATAAAATGGTAGAATTAGAGGCACAAACAGCAGCTCTGGCTGCACAAAAAGCAGCAACAGAGGAACAATTAAAAAAAATCAAGGAAATCGAAGAATCAATTAAAAATATTGATTCGAAATATTTTGAATACGATGCAACTTTTAAACGTCATACGTTAAAAAACATCAGCGTATCGTTTCCTGTGGGCAGCTCGGATATCTATACAATTCCACAAAGCGAATTGAACAAACTTTCGGAAGTAGGGCGGTCTATTCGCGAATTTGTTGGTGTTGCGATAAAGAAGAATCCTGACGTCAAATATCTGCTGATTGTGGAGGGGCAATCTTCGAGAGATAATTATTCAAGAAACTACGAACTAAGTTATGAAAGAGCATTGGCGTTGGTTAAATACTGGTTGTCAAGAGATATTAATTTTAATCCACAATATTGTGAAGTCCTCATTTCCGGAAGCGGTCAGGAAAGCCCTTTCAGAGTAGAACCGGATAGCCCTCCGGCAAATCAGCGATTTATTATTCATATACTTCCCAAACCCGGTATAATCAAATAATCATGAAACAGTTATATTTTATTATTCTATGCGTATTCGTTCTGCTTTGCGGCAGCAATTGTTCCCGATCGGGACGTAGAAATGTTAAACCACATAAGGAAATTTCCACGAGAACACCCGTGAAAACATCCGACAAATCAAACATTGTAAAAATGCGCGAAGAACACGGCGTTTATTACGTACCCTGCAAAATCAACGGACAGGAAATGGAATTTATTTTCGACACCGGAGCCTCCAATATTACTATGTCGCTCACCGAAGCAAACTTTCTATATAAGCAAGGAAAATTGAAGGACGATGATTTTCTAGGGCAACAGCAATATCAAATTGCAAACGGCAGCATTGCGGTAGGAACTGTCGTGAATCTTCGTACTGTAGAAATAGGGAATAAAACACTGACAAACATTCAAGCGTCGATTATTCAAAATGATAAAGCGCCTCTGTTACTGGGGCAATCAGCATTAAATAAATTCGTAAAAATCTCTATTGATAATACCCGCAATGAATTGAAATTCGAGTAAAACAACTAAGAATGTACTAATAAACGGAATTTTACAGGAAAATAACTATTAACAAAAAAATCTTACAAAAACAGTGACAGTTAACACACTCGCAGCAAAGCTACACAACATCAAAAACGCTATTTTCGGAGTAAAGAACAATCCGAAGATAGGGAAATACATTGCTTTCGGGTTGATTCTTTTACTGATGATTTTAGG
>JAISRS010000345.1 GCA_031273485.1 Prevotellaceae bacterium | reverse complement strand
TGAAGAAGATTTCAACCACATTCCTGTTATTGACCGTTCCGGGCAGGTCAAACAAAACAAGGTCGTATGGCTTTCCCTCGTTTGCAAGAAACCGTTTTGCATCTTCCAAAGCCGTTTCGGGCTTGGTGGGGACAACCGGATAAGTCGGTTTGTTCAGTTTCTCAAACAGTGCTTTTGCTTTCTTCAAATAGAAAGCGTTTTTTGTATTCGGTTACAGACGGCAAGGGCAACAAACTCGGCAAGTCGTTCAAATCGTCATTATTTGGCAAAGAGGCAGGCTTTGAGGCATTGCAAAGGCATTTTGAAATCTCAAAACTTGCCATTGAAAAAGAAAAAATCAGGGAAAAATTGCGCCCTGTCGTGGCAAAGGCGATGCGGGAAGCAAGGGATAGGGACGGGTTCAGGAAGTTACTGAAAGAACAGCGAATCGGCGTACTTTTCCGGACAAACGAACAGGGAAGGATTTACGGCGTTACCTTTATGGATTATCAAAACCGTGCCGTACTTAACGGCTCGCGTCTGGGCAAGGAGTTTTCGGCAAATGTCTTTAATGACTGGTTTAACGGAAGTCCGAAACCTGTTGAAGTAGCAAAATCAACGGAACAAATTCGTCAAACCGCAAGCCCTGATTTGTCGCTTGGTTCTGTATTCGGACTTTTGGATATTACACCATCTGGCGATGATTACGAAGCGGAAGCATTTGCCGGTCGAATGGAATACGAAAGGAAAAAATGCAGGTTGAAAGCCAATAGAAAAAGAGGCAGGGGAATATGACTCATTCCCCGTCCCCTACTTTCGTGGCATCTTCAAACGTTTTTTTGTCCCAATAATCGCCGTTCCGGTTGATAAACTCCCGCACGTCGGCAGCCTTGTAGTAAATCTTCTGTCCGCACTTCATATAGGACAGACCGCTTTCCGTCCGGTAACGTAGCAAAGTCCGCCTGCTGATGTACAGCATAAAGCATAAATCCTGATTGTCAAGCAATTTTTCGTCTTTATCAAAAACCCCGTTAGTGTTGATAAGGGATTTCAGGTCTTTAGCAATCCCGGTCAGTTTTTTGGACAGTTTCTCCATCCAGTTGTCGAAATGTTCACCATTTATATACATGTTTTTACTTTTTAGTTGCGCATCACTATTAATGCGAACACAAAAGTATATACGAATTTTTCGGATATAAAGCAAATTCCGGCAGGTGGCACTGGTTTGCGTCGGTAGTGGCAGCAAGTTGCGTCGATGACTTTCGCCGATTCCCGCAAATCCATTTCCGTGTCAAGAGTATATCCGATAACTTTCATGAACGCATTGTACAGAAGATGTTCCATGCTGAAATTACAGGTCTATTTAAATCCAAATATTTGGATTTACCCAAACGGATAGTAGAAGATGAAAATTTAAAACAATTGTTTAAGCAGGAGAAGGAATGAAAAACAAAACCTCCCTTGTTTGTGAGAACAGGGGAATTGAAAATGCAGCAACACACTTTTCGTGCAAGACTCCTTGATTAATCAGAGATTTTGCACAATGAAGGATAAAAATAATGTCGTAACTGAATCTTATCTTTTATCCATAACACCGAATTGTCTCCACTTTATTGGCTCAGCATCCCTCTTTACTATTTTTTTTATAGCAAAAAACTTTTCCCGAAGATTTTCCATTTTCTTGGTTGCCGCTCTTGCTTTTTCCCTGACCTCGGTTTTTAGACGCTCTAATTCTTGATTATCTTTGTCCAATTCAATCTTTTCGATTTCCAATTCATTGATTAACATTTCATTAATCCCCCATTTTTTTACAACTTCTTGATTGTTTCTCAGACCGGATATTAAAATTTCCGTCTTCTTAATTTGTTCATTAACTAACTTCGACATGACTTTTGAATTTACATTAAAATATACTACGCGATGATTTTTTACGTTTGCAGATACCTCTGAGTATTTTTGTGTCTTCGACTTTGAAGAATTGGAATCCCAATGAGGACAAACCGCCTATCAAATTGCGTTGTGATGAACTCACAGTCCTGAATTCAAAGGCGGAATCAATTATTTTTATGTAATGATTGCGTTCTTCTCTGTTTTCAAATTCCGTCATTATTTTCCCGACTAAAAGAAACACTTCTTCCTCTGTCAGATTCCATACATTTTCAAATGATAAATCTCTGATTTCTATCTGTATCATAATTATAAGTATAATCCTTTTACGTTGCAAAGATAAATTGAAATTTAATCAATTGTAATCCTACAATCGCAATAAATTAACATTAATTAATACTTTTGGCTGAATATATCAGTAAGATTTTCCCTCCTTAAACGGTGGAATACTTCTGCGGTATTCCGAAGGAGAAATACCGGATTTATTTTTAAAAAACCTCCCCAGATGCGATTGGTCGGGGAAGTTAAGTTTGTCGGCAATCTCCTGAATCGACAACTCCGAATCCTGTAACAATAGTTTGATTTCCTGTAAAATCAGGTTGTCGATAAAATGTTTTGCCGAAATCCGGCAAACAGATTGGGTGATTGCCGATAGATAGCGGGGGGAAATGTTCAAAGCGCCGGCATAAAATTCAACCTTTCGAGTATGGGTGTAGTTCTGATGTGCAAAGGATATAAACTTGCGGAACAAATCCTCCTTGCGAGATATTTTCTTACTTTCCTGTTTTCCAATGTCATGGTATATCTTGTCAAAAGAGTCGAGAAAATAGTTCTGTAAATAATTGGCAAATATTTTTTTTCTGAAACGATTGGTTCTGTCTTCGTAAGCCATGCGCATCACATTCAGCAGATCCATCTTCTGCCGAAATATTTCTGGAGAAAACCTGTGCAAGAAGTTGTCAACCATAAAAGAAAATATCTCAGAATCAACCTTGAAACAAGCTTTATCCATCATCGAATTGGAAAATGAGAGGCTCATTATCTTGAAATCGTTGCTCCTGTCGATTACCGTAACTATGCTTTGGGGCAATACGAATGCCTGCATGCGTTCTTTCAGAAAACAATTTTCAAAGTTTACCGTGATATGCGCCTCTCCCTGTATGCATAACAGGATAAATCCATTTGATAAACGAGTGGGAGAATTGGAAAGGTAGTCCAACGAAGATTCTTTCACTCCAAATTTTTCATTAACAGGGTCTTCTATCAATATTTTCATTACATCTTAATTTTGTGACAAAAGTAGTAAATAATAACCACTCTTCTGTTATTGAACAATTTTAATCATTCAAATACATTGATATACAGGGCAATACGGAAATTCGTTCCGTTAATGAACAATTTTGAACCGAATATAAACAATCGACTGCCGGCGCAAGAGCGTACCTTTGTGCCCTAAATTAACAAAACATAAGTATGCGATTTAAATCTAAAGAGGCCATAATTTGTATTATGGTTATTTTATTGTCCTCCTGCAAAAACAAGGAGTCAAAAATTACCGATGAATATTATCCTCAAATGACGGTAAATTACAGTAACAAATCACTTTTTCTCCGCTATCCGGCAACAATCAGAGGAAAGTCCGACATTGCCATATTTCCGCAGGTTTCGGGATATATCACGGAAGTGAAAGTTGAGGAGGGAGCCATTGTCCATAAGGGACAAACACTGTTCATTATCGACCAGATACCTTTTAAAGCCGACTTGCAAACGGCAACCGCCAATATAAGCCTCTCGAAATCCAATGTCGCCACGGCGCAGTTGAATTTCGACAGCAAACAGGAGTTATTCAACAAAAACGTGGTATCGTCGTTCGAGCTTCAAACGGCTCAAAACGCCCTTGCAATTGCCAAAGCGCAATTGGAACAGGCAGAAGCGCAGGAAGTGGT
>JAISRS010000258.1 GCA_031273485.1 Prevotellaceae bacterium | reverse complement strand
TTTCGCTATGTTTCGCTCACCGGCAAGGAAAAGAAGATTTCATTGCATGGCGAAGGATTGAGCAATATCACCAAAATAACGGTCACCGCCAACGGAACAATAATCGGACAGGGCGCCGGAGAACAGGATATTAAACTCGAAAATGTCCGAAAAGGCAAAGCGGAACTCGTTTTCAATATCACGTCAAACGGAGAAACGAAGTTGGAAACAATGCGGTTTTTTTGAATTATGAATTATGAATTACGAGTCGCGCGCTTCGCTCGCGCGGATTTGTAATCCGTGCGTGGTACAAACGGATATGATGACACGGGTTACAAACCCGCGCAAGCGAGGGGACTAAGGACTTTACGGTCTTTAAGGAATCTAAGAGCCTTAAAGTCCTTCCCCTCTAAAAAAATTCATAATTTTCCCACCGGTTCTATCAGGTATTTATATTTGTAGGAATCGTAATTTATGCGATATTGTTCCAACGGCAGCGAATACCAGCTGTCGATGCCGGCGACGCCCATCTGACGGAAGTCTATATTAAGATATATTTCGTTACGTTTCACAAGTTCTCCCGAATGATATTGTTGGCGTTCCGTTTCCGGGTCGAGGTCTTCGATACTGTAGGGCAATGCCGAAAACTCCAAAGGTTCTTCGCCTGTGATTTGGATTCCTCTGCCGTTTTTGTCGGTTAAAGTGAACCGGCGTACATCCGTTTTGTTGCCGCTTTCCTGCGGACGGACGTATGGAAAATACTGCTCATCAACGGAGCTTGTATATAATCCGAGTTCTGAGGAATAATTGCGGTCGATATAGTTTTCCCAGGGACCCCGCCCGTAGTAGGTTAAATTTCGATACGGGGCGGATATAACAAGAATGTTTCCGAATTTGGGCATCATGGTGTGATTGCCACGATGTTTCGTAAATTCGTTTTCGACCGTTATTTTACCGCCGGCGCTTACGGTGTATCGCTGAACGATGGAAGCGTCGCCGTTGAATATATCCTTTTTTACGGTGATTACGCATGGAGAGCCTTCGGAAACAGTTACTGCGGCTTTTTCCGTTTTTCCGGCGTCATGCCATTCCCTTAACCTTATGTTCGACCCTGCGCCGTGGTCATTATCCGTCATCGGTCGCCAGAAATTCACCTGCGAACCGCCGACAATCAGCGTTTGTCCCCCGTATTTATACTCCTTAATCAATCCCGAAACGAGGTCGAAAATCAGGCTGAACCGCCTGTCTTTTATGATACATTCGGTTGATGTCCGTTTAACGTTCAGGGGTTCCGACGACAGCTCAATCTGCGGAGCAACAAATCGTGACAACACAAATTGTTCGTAAGCAACAATATGATCTCTGTCCATCAATGGCTCCGGCGTTTTGAGCCTGTATTTTACGTTCAGGCAATATTCCCTGTCCTGCCGGAGAGAACGGGTTACCGGCAATTTCATCACGACGGTCTGCTGAGGTTCAATGTCAAGCCGCTCGATTTTGCCCGATTGCACAGACACTCCGTTTTCAATCAAATCCCAGGCAAGATAATAATTACTCAGACTGCGGAAAAAGTACTTGTTCCTCACCCGTATCTCATAAGCCGCCGTGTCGCCCAGGCGCGTTTCCACGTTTTGATACACCTTTTTCACCTCATAAGCGCCGGGGTTGGGGATTCTGTCGGGATTAACAAGTCCGTTGATCAGGAAATTGCGGTCATTCGCCTTGTCGGCAAATACCGATTCCGGTTCAAAATCGCCTCCAAAGGCATAAAAAGTTTTACCCTTGCGGGATACTTTAAATCCCTGATCGATCCAGTCCCAGATGAACCCTCCCTGAAGAGTTCCGTATTCGGGATTTTCTATCACGTCCCAGTATTCCTTGAAATTGCCCAGACTGTTGCCCATTGCGTGAGCATATTCGGACGAAATCATGGGGCGGTCGGCGCGGTTGAGGGCGTATGAGCGGAAGCCCGCAGGAGAGGGATATTGAGGGACGTATATGTCCGTATTCCATTCGGTGGTCGAGCGTTCGTACTGAACGGGACGCGTAGGGTCTAAGGTTTTCAACATCACGTAAGCGTTATAAAACACATATCCGTTTCCGGCTTCATTTCCAAGCGACCAAAAGATGACGCTCGGATGATTTTTATCTCTTTCATACATTCGCACAATGCGGTCGATGTGGGCATTCAGCCACCTGTGATTGTTGCCGAGCGTGCGGTCAAGGTCGTATCCCATACCGTGAGACTCTATATTTGCTTCGTCGCAGAGATATATCCCGTATTTGTTGCACAGTTCATAAAAATACGGATCCACCGGATAGTGCGAGCAGCGGACGGCATTTATATTTAAATTTTTCATCAGTCGTATTTCCTCCAGCATGTTTTCTTTTGAAACGACATGCGCCGTATTCGGGTCGTGTTCATGCCGGTTGACGCCTTTGAAATATACCGGTTTTCCGTTAACAAGCGCCTGTGCGTTTTTGATTTCAACCGTGCGGAATCCCGTTCTGTACGGAATAACCTCCGTCACCCTGCCGTCGGCGTCCTCCAAAGTCAGATACATTGTATATAAATAAGGCGTTTCCGCCGACCATGATTTAACGTCCGGTATATCTCCCTTGAAGGATATTTCATCGGTTGGCGTATCGAAATCCGCCGATTGACTTTGTTCATATACCTTCACACTGCTACTGTCGTAAATCGCTGCGGTGACTTTGTACTTTACGGGAGCAGAGGCTTTTTCTCTACCTTTCAGATTGTGATTCCGAAGTTTGAGAGTCAGGTCTAAGCGTCCGTTTTTATAGTTTTCGTCAAGACTGCCCACAAACTTAAAGTCGCGAATATCAACCTTGGGAGTGGAATACAGATACACATCCCGTTCGATGCCCGAAATGCGCCAGAAATCCTGACATTCGAGATAACTGCCGTCGCTCCAGCGGAAAACCATGAGAGCAACAACATTCCGCCCCGTGCGTACATGGGGAGTTATGTCGTATTCGGATTCAAGTTTGCTGTCTTCGCCGTATCCCACATATTTGCCGTTGATCCAGACATAAAACGCCGATTTCACCGCGCCGAGATGGAGAAATATCTGCCGTCCGTCCCAGCTGTCGGGAACGTCGAACGTCCTGCGATACGAACCCACGGGATTATAGTCGTCCGGGATGTTTTGCATCAAAGCATTGACGTCCGGATGCCGCGTCCCAAATTCGTAAGGATGATTGACGTAAATGGGGTATCCGTAGCATTTGCCCGTGTTGTTAAATTCCCAGTTGGCGGGCGCTTTGAAATCGTCCCATGCGCTGTCGTCGAAATTTTCGTTATAGAAACCGGCTGTTGTATCGGCAGGTTTTTCCACCCAGTTGAACTTCCACGTTCCGTTCAGCGACAGGAAATAAGCCGATTTTTCCTTATCGTAACTTTCCGCCTGCGACTTCGATTCAAAAGCGAAGAAACTCGCCTTCATCAACATCCTGTTGACCGAAGTAATTGCGGGATTTTTCCATTCGGGAGCATCGCTCTTTTTGCTCTGTCCGACAACCGAACAATAACAAAATACCAAACCAATGACTAAAATTATTTGTTGCTTTTTAATAGACTGCATAGAGTTTATATGTTTTATTTCTTAGTGTAAACACACAAATGCGAAAAATGTTCTGCCGACCAGGGGCTGAGAGGCGCATGTAGGGACTTTAGCATTGAAGCGCACCCCTAACAGGGTTTAAAATCCCTGTTAGGGTTTGAGAGGCGCTTTCCACGCGCGCTGGTTTGCAGCCGGCGGGTAATAAGGCCTTTAGGACCTTAAGGACTTTAAGGACCTTAAGACCATTAAGGTCTTTAAGGTCCTTAAAGTCCTTAAAGTCCTTAAAGTCCTTAAAGTCCTTAAAGTCCTTAAAAACCCGCCGCCCTGTGGGCGGGTCTGCAAGCCGGAGGCTTGCTTTTAGCTCCGGCGTAGCGGGACGCTACGCCGAACGAACCGAGGCTGTCATTATCACTTGTTTATTGCTTGCAATATTCCCCCTACCAATGACGCTACGCCGAACAGAGGGAGAGACGTCGTAGGGGCGACCCTTGCGGTCGCCCTCCTTGCAACAAATACATTCGTCGTTGGATATCCGTTGGTTGACCGCAAAGAGGGCGACCACAAGGGTCGCCCCTACGACGAACGAATCGGGGCTGTCATTATCTCTTATTTGTTGCTTGCAATATTCCCCCTACTAATGACGGCTACGCCTGCCGTTATTGCACCTTTCATTAAGGTCTTTAATGACTTTAAGGTCTTTAAAGACCTTAGAGACCTTAAAGTCCTTAAGCAATTGTCAAAACAATGTTTCCGATTGTTTTTATGCTACTGGATGTGTTCAATGATATGTTTCCGATTGTTTTCATGCTACTGTATATATTCAATGATATGTTTCCGACCGTTTTTATACAACTGTATATATTCAATGACATGTTTCCGACCGTTTTCATGCTTCTAACTTTAGTTAGAAGCATGTTTCCGACCGTTTTCATGCTTCTAACTAATGTTAGAAGCATGTTTCCGACCGTTTTCATGCTTCTAACTAATGTTAGAAGCATGTTTCCGACCGTTTT
>JAISRS010000231.1 GCA_031273485.1 Prevotellaceae bacterium | reverse complement strand
ACTTCTAAAAACTTGATTTTTCAAGGCAGACGAGATTTTTAAACCGGAGTTTACCAATTGTAAATGAGGATTTAAAAATTGAAGTCGAACGCAGAAAAAGCAGTTTTTAGAAGTTCCCTCAAATCAAATTATGTCTTGTCAGGGCTAATATCCTTATATACACATGTTTTTATTTTTCACTAATCTACTCCAATTTTCACAAACTTTCACAAACTTTCACAGGCTTTCACAGGCTTTCACAAACTTTCACAAACTGTTAGCAGTATGGTATTTAGTTGAGATTTTACTATACTTTTGACCTCGTAAATGATAAAAATAGATGTATTATGGATCACAATTTAGACGACTACGATTATTACTTTTTGCTGGGCTTGACTCCGGCAGCGTCTTCGGACGACATCAAACGCTCGTACAGAAGACTTGCCACAAAGCACCATCCCGATAACGGCGGAGACATTAAGGTGTTTACCAAAATAAATGAAGCCTGTTGTACTCTGGGTAACGCCAATAGACGAGCCGAATATAATAACTGTTTATTAAAGCGGAGATATATGGCAGAGGCAAAGCACAAAGACGACAGAGCATTTTCATATACTGAAATCAATAATACCTGCGAAACGCGCCATGGAAGCGGTATCGGTTTGGGTTTTCTGGATATACTGGATGTTTTTATTAGCTTGGTGAGATGTTTTTTTTAGAACACCGATCTTGTTCCGGTATAAAAATCCATGTTAGAAACGAAAAATTATTTAATTATAAATATTAAAAAAATTATTATGAACTACTACAAAATATTAGGTTTGACGCCTGAGGCGTCACCTGAGGAAATTAAAAGTGCTTTCAGGAAGTTATCCAAAGCATATCATCCTGATCGTAAAGGAGGTTCAACCGAACTTTTTTGCGAAATTAACCAGGCATATCAGGTTCTGAGAGACCCTTTGCAAAGGGCTGAATACGACAGACTTTTGTACCACAAACAAGAGAGGTACAAGCCTCGGAACGAATCGCAATACGCACAACGGCAGCATAACAATCCGCCGGAAGATACAGAGTCTCCGGACACCCGATCCGAAAGAAACAATACAGGCTGTATCATCGTTGTCGGCGCCATTATACTGCTGATATATCTGTTATTTAAGTACCGATTATTAAGCTATTATTAATTTAATTATAAATAAATTTATTATGACAACAGAAATTATGAATTGTATCCAGCCCGGAGGATTGCTGACAGTCAATCTCATCATAGCATATATTACTCCGGCTCTTGCATGGCTGGTCAGCAGCCTGCTTTTACAGACATCTCCCAATAAGACGATTCACTGTCTTGGAGTTGTTCTAAGCGTATTGATTTCATTATCATTTTTTGTAACAGGTTATTATGTTTTATCGGAAACAGGGCTTATTATTACCGGAATTGCAGGCTTCGTACTTGGAGGCTTTGCAATCTACACCACACTGACGATAGATTCGGGCGTCCTCAAACATAAAACGCAGCGGGAGAAAAAAGTCCGACAAAAACAAATAGCTCCGCTTTTGAAAGAAGACGCAAAGCGCGGCGACGCCAAAGCGCAGTACAAACTTGCGCTCCTGTACCGTGATGCGGGAAACCGTTCGGATGCCAAAAAATGGTTTCGCAGATCAGCCGACCTGTGTAATGCATGGGCGCAATATCGTTTGGGTGAAATGTTTATGGAAGACGGAAATTTGTATCATGCGGAAATCTGGCTCAAAAAATCCGCCGAACAGGACAATCCCATGGCACAGTTTCAATTGGGAGAATTGTTATCCCTGAAAAACGAGCATGAACAAGCGCTGTTCTGGTGGAAAAAATCCGCCGAGCAGGGTTACAGTAAGGCAATGGAAAAATTCAAACCAAAAAGCAATGAAACAATTTAATATTTACCATTTTAAAAATATTTTTATATGAAAAGAAATCTTATTTTTACATTTTTGGCGATTCTGTCCTGTCTGCTTGCCGGGGCACAGGAGTTAAACGTCGGCACCTACAATATTCGTGTCGATAAGCAGGAAGACGTCATTAACGGCAACGGATGGCAAAAGCGCTGTCCCAGAGTATGCGAGCTTGTGCTGCATCACGATTTCCATCTGTTTGGAGCGCAGGAAGTCGAATATCACCAGCTGAAGGACATGCAGGCTCTCCTGCGTGATTACAGCCATATCGGAGTTGCCCGCGAAGACGGGAACGAGGGCGGAGAATTTGTTCCGATATTCTACCGGCGCGATATGCTGGAACTTCTCGATTCGGGCAACTTCTGGCTGTCGGAAACTCCGGAAAAACCGTCCAAAGGCTGGGACGCCGAGTGTTACAGAATATGCACCTGGGGCAAATTCAAGACCCGCGAAGGCGTTGTATTCTACCATTTCAACACGCATCTCGACCACAGAGGGGCGCGGGCGCGTGAACGGAGCGCAAGGTTGATTACTGCGAAAATCGCCGAAATCGCGGGCGAAGCGAACGTGATACTTACCGGTGATTTCAATGTCGGAGAAATAACGGATGTTTATCGGATTTTCAAAGAGTCGGATATTTTGGACGATTCGTATGATATGGCTTCGCACAGGCTCGCGTGGATGGGTACCGCCAATAATTTCGATCCGGGTATCATGACCGTGAACAGGCTGGATTATATCTTCCTAAGTCCTGCGGCAAAAGTGAAACGGTATGGCGTACTGACCGATTCTTACCGGGATATGGTTGGCGAGGAAGATATTCGATTGCCGAATTTCCCCGAAGAGATCGTATTCAGGAAATGTGTCGTCAGGTTTCCTTCCGATCATTATCCCGTCATGGTGGAAATAACGTTCGGAACAAATGCTCGGTAGTACGGAATATGCCGTCTTTGGGACGGACGCGGACACCCGCCTGTCGAGATAGACGGCTGTGCAAAAAGATCAAAAATGTTAATTTCAGAACTCCAATACTCATTCGTAAATTAACTACGTTGATTTGGGAAAGGGCATTTAGTTTAATGTGAATATAATGCTGTGTTAAATAATATTTTATCTATAATTATTGTCAAT
>JAISRS010000338.1 GCA_031273485.1 Prevotellaceae bacterium | reverse complement strand
GCGGAAATTCCGGCTGCGCAACTGCCCGCCGATTTTGAATATTATATCGAATCCGAACAGGATAATAGCGACGTATTGCGGTTTCCCGCAACAGCGCCGGAAATCAATCAAACGGTGGTAATCAAATAAATGGAGAAACGGTGAAATATTTTATCGCAGTGGGTAAGGCTTCGGACGATTTACACGTATTGGTAGATTAAACTTGCAGTTTAATTGTATTTTACAATGCAGCAAAAGCCAGTAGAAACCCCGATGATGAGGCAATATAACGAAATAGCATCGAACGGAAACTCTCACCAGACAGTGTTTGAGCAGAGGGTCTTCCTCACATCAATAAAAAGACAGTTCTGATTATCGGAAATAATTATCCACCTCATGCAATTTGGATTCTGCATAACGTTTTTTCAGTCGCTTTATGTTTCTGTCAATTTCACCGGAATTGATAAGATACCTTTCAATCGCCACATTGAAATGATCGGATCTGTCATTGAAATCTTCTCTCAAGTAAAACATGTTGTCAATCATATCTAAATAGGTTTTTCCTCCCTCATGCGTTTCCTTGCATTTATAATAGTGCGCCAAAGCGTTGTGATTGTCGTAATAACCGGAAAGATTTTCACGCCATTCTTCGCCTAAATAAACTTTCATATATTCTTCAATATGTGAATTCTGCAAACAGTCATGAAATTTCCGCAAAAAATATTCTTTTTGAGTATCAGTACCTGCGATTTGTTCAAAAGCCTCGTTCAATTTTATATTATTATAACGTATATAACGCTCATGATTTTTATTCACATCATCATCTTTGGTCAATTCTTTCAAAATAAGATACGTCTCAAGCAATCTGGTCCAGTCTGCAAGATAGTAGTATATTTCGCCTCTCATGCTGTGATTGAACAGGTAAGTTTCTCCTACCGTTTTGGACAGGCGAATGATTTCCTTAAAGCAAAAGATTGTTTCGACAACAAGTTTTTCAAAAACTTTCAGATATAATTTCTTTCCGGTTTCCGGATAGTAATCATTGAAAATTTTATCAATAACGGTAACGTGTTGCGTTTCCTTAGAAATTCTACTCAATAAATAGAGTAATTCCATATATTTATTATTCTTACCCCGTGGAATATCCAATTCGGACAAAATAGCCTGATAAGTTTCCCAATTCAGTGTGGATTTCAAACTTAACCTGTAAATACGGGCAGACACGCTGTAATTTATGCCATAAGGCGAAACAATATTTAAGTCATAATATATTTTCAGTTTTTGTATCATCTCCTCTCTGTTATCCTTATACATGATTTTATACAGTTTCAATTCCAACGATTTTACAACGATGATGATTCTTTTTATTTCACTGTCAATTAATATTTCCTGTAAGGGAATCGTACCTGTTGGAGTTGCCTCAAAATCTTTCCTTCGTTTGTTTAATTCAAGTATCGTTGTTTCTTCGTAAGCTATGTATATGTTGCGAATCGCCTTTTGGCTCAATGTCTCTATTACATCGAACCAGTCGTATTTTTTATCATCTATCGTTAGATTCTTTACATAAAACCTGAATACTTGCAGTATTTTCGTTATCTGATATGCCGACCGTTTGTAATCATTTGCTTTTTTATAATGTTTTTCAGCCAGGGCATACATGATAAGCGCTAATTCCATCTTTGAATAATTTTCGACTGCCAAAAAATCTTTCAAATTATTATACTTTCTACAGATGAATTCATACCACGGTTTCCAAAACAGCTTTTCGATTATCTTATCTTTCGTATTTTGTATTTGGTTTTTATATACGGGACAACATTTGCATTTGCAACCATCGCAGGCAAAAAATACATTTCCCCAATTGGACAGAATTTGAGCCATAATGCTGTAATATTTCACGTCCATGTTCTTTGATATATCCGATATGACTTTTTCCAGCAAATCTTTCAACGAAACGCAGGACTTCCACGAATCTTCTTTTTTCACTAATATGGAAAGCGCCTTTCGATAATAATAGCAGGCTGTACATGGGCTGTTCCTTGTATTATCCGAACTTTCCGGTTCAAAATTCCGGTTCTTGTAGTACAGAATATCTCCGATTCGCGCATAAAAAATTGCTTTTAAAATATTGGCTTCATCCGCATTCATTCCGCAAACCATACGGTCAAAGTCGTATGTTGTACGGTCAATATCGTTTTGTTGAATGCCTCCGGTATGGCATTTCTCAAGTATTTGCAGTTTGGCAAGGAGCGGCAGGTACATCAGTCGCATATCCTGAAAATAGCTGTTGGACTTGTATCTCATACCCATAATATCATTACACAGCTCGGAATAAGTAAGAAAAGCAAAAGCGTACTGCTTTCTTTTTTCATACACAAAGCCTAATTTCAGCATGTTGCGAATATAAAAATAGATGTGATGAAGTTGAGATTCTTCGCCGGTAAAAAGTTCTTTTTTGTGTGGCAACGATTGTATTCCGTCTTTATAGTAAGTCGATGCCTCCTCAAGTTCATCGTCGTAAAAATACAGATCGCCAAGCACAATTTGCAATGATGCAATGGAATGTTGCATATTGTGATCCTGCGCCCGTTTCCTGGCTTTTTCCAGCAGTCTGTTATAGTAATACTTCAGTGCCAGCGATTCGTCCAGTGAAAAATTGAACATGGCGGAAAACTGTTCGCAGACTTTGGACATAAATAAAATTTCCTGTGCAATAAGGTTTTCGAACCTGAATGCATAAAAACCCGAATAGGATCTGTCAATATGTATCCGCAAAAGATAATTGACAAGGTTTCCCGCCAACGATCTCAATTCCGGAGCGCGGTTTACTTCTATCAGTTCCGGCGATATATCCAGACTTTTCCATGAAAAATTGTGCTGGTGAAACTTAAACAGAAAATCAATGAACCGCAGGGACGACACCAGTAACTTATCGCTGTGTTTCTGAATATTGGAATCACTAAAGCGATACATTACAGGCGCCATCAAATAGGAGGTCATACCCAGCATAAATTGATCATAATAGTCGAAAGTTAAAAAGAAATGGGTATTACGATACAGTTTTACCGTGATCTGAGTGTAATCGAAATCGCAATCATGCGCAGGTTCATCTAATTCCCATGAAAAATAGGTCTGGATGTAGGATTCAAAAATCTGCACCATCTTTTTGGGCGCGCCTTTGCTGGCATACGACAGATAAATAATAAACTGTTGCAGGCAGGCTATTATTTTTTGCTTCTCACGTTCAATTATATCGCTGTTGCCGGCTATTTCAAGACGTTTTTCTTTGTAGATAACTTCATCAAGATATTTTTTATATCCCTGCAGGTTTGTCTCAAATTCTGCATGAAACGCAGGAATAATATGCATGCATACGTATTGTTCGACCATTGAGGTCATATCCGATATTCCGTCTTCTTCATGCGACAAAAAACCGGGAACAAACAGCACATCGTTAAAAATACTTCCAAGCAGATTGCTTCGTTCCGAAATGTCAGCCAGATAGATGTCATACATTTCCCGTCCGGCAATGAAAACAAACTGAGCTGTTGACGTTGATAAAAAGTATTTCAGGTCGGACAGCAATTTTAAAACGGCAACCTGTTTTTCCCGCGAATGAATGGCCAGCAGAGAGTCTTTTGTCTGTTTGTTGTCATTGGCCTTGTTGTCATTGTTGATGTTTTTCTGTTCCAGTTTGTCCAATTCATCGAAAACAATGATCCACTCGGGTCTGCACATTACCAAAGGTATTTGCTGCATGGCGGCAAAAATGGCCTGCAATTCCATTTCAATTTCCCCAACGTCGGCAATGCCCCTGGACTTTCTCCTGTTACGCGCTCTGCTTATGTTGAAGAAACCATTTGATATACCGATATTTTGCCCCTTCTCAAGTTCTATGCTGTATGTAATGCTATCGTTAAGATTTTTCAGTTGCTGCTTTACTTTGCGGGGAGTAACGAGTCTGAACATTCTGAACATCAATCGACCCAACAGAAACAGGCAGGCAAAAATCAACCAGAAAGCATAATTAACAGGCGTGTTATTAGGATAGACAAATTGTTCTTTTCGTTCTTTTTCCAAAGTCATGGTCCAAAAAAACTTCGGCGCTCTGCGTATGTTTTGATAAACATTATTGATCACACTATCCGTAACAAGCCATGCCGATTCTACCCGGCCTGCCTGCCGTTCCTTTGTCTGTTCCTGTTCCTGTGTCTCCGTCAGACGGATATGATATGTAAGGGTATCTTGCATGTTCGAAAGAGCCAAATCGTATTGAACGGTTGTTTTTGCTAAAAAAGCGGAATCCTGCAAATGAAGCGAATTATTTTTGTGTTGAACGGTATTGTTTTTCAATAAACTTTGTGAACTTTGCAGATACCAGGGTTGATGAGATATTTGCGGCAAAATACTCTTTGTATAAATCAAATCGTGAAACAGGAACGTAAACAAAAGAAGAATGACGGAAGAGACGGTTTTCCACAAAAGCGTGTGTTTGAAAGAGAAACAGTAGTTATTATAGGATGTTTGCAAACTTCGCGCGATCAATCTTAAAATGTCCCGTTTGCTTTGCCCTTCCTGCCCGAAATTGATTTTAATATATATGCGCGAATATATTCGAATATATCCGAATAAATGGTGTTTAATATAATTTTTTATGCGTTCATACCCTCTTCTACCAACTAACGGGAAATCTTGATATGAGTTCTTTTTTTTCGATTTTCCAAGCCAAAAAATCTTACTACCTGCAAACAATAATGACAGTACTGTTCCTCCTATAATATATAACAGTACTGTTCCTATAATATTCCACAAGTGAGATCTCTCATACGAGCAGAGTGTTTGAACAATCAAGAAACAAGATGCCGGTAAAAGAAGATGATAAATGATATCAATAAAAAGAATAGTCCCTTTTTTCCATTTTTTATCAATATCTTTTTTGTCATAAATCATACGATCTGTATATTTTTTCAACATATATGCTAAAACAAGCCCGAAATACACAATAAATAATTTTGCCGGAGAAATACACAAAATAAATGATTTTATCAGAGGAATACGTGCAATAAATAATTTTGCCGGAGGAATACATGTAATTCCGGAACAAAACAGAATACCACATACAATGAAAGTCATTTTCAGAAAATATAGCTGCCTTACAAATGAGTTTTCGATTTTCTTAATGAATAAGGATTCTTTAAGTGATGCGCGGACAATTCTCTCTATTGATTTAAATCTGTGTTTCTTTTGATATCTTCTCTTTCTTCTTTTGTAAGAACTGTAAGTACCCAGCATAACGAATAAAACAATGATAATAAAGAATAACCCGATTCCGGTCCACCAATTCCATTTTACCGCATTGTCTATCTGCAATAAAACAAGCTGCAGTATAAGCACAATACATAATAGGGCAAGTAAAAACTTTACCCAACTCGGGAATTGTTTTGAAAGAGAGGTCTTTTCGATAACCTTTTCAACCAGACTGGTTTTACCTACGCCTCTGTCTCCTGCAATCAAATATACGCCTTTATGGGTGGATGTTCTGGTTAGGAGTTCGCTCAGGCGTTCTACCAGTTTCGCTCTCCCCAGAAACTTGAACTGCGTATGAGAATGGCTGAAACTGTAATCGGGAAGTTCAATATATAATTTCTTTGTTCTGGAATTAAGCGGATCCGCTTTTTTAATTTTTTTACCCTTTACCTCAATCGTTATCTCCTCGCCCTGTTCCTGTGCCTTCGTCAGGATTTCAATCAACATGTTCTCACATTGCGTGGAGTGGATCACCCTACCTTTCACCTTATTTTCGCCGACAATAATACATCCCGACGAATCGTTGGCGGTATTGCCGCGGTGAATCAGTATGCCGCTAAAGCCGGGCACATCCGGCAGGCGCGGAGGCATCCGCCTTTCCGCGGGCGACATATCTACGACCACCTTATAGACGCCCGTGGGAATCG
>JAISRS010000519.1 GCA_031273485.1 Prevotellaceae bacterium | reverse complement strand
ACCGTATTTTGTATCATGCGCGACAGTTCCAAGAGTTCGTTCACATTGCCCTGACCGTAATGTACCAGCACTAAAGCCTGATTTTGATGTACGCCTACATTTCCCAAACGATATCCTTTTAAATTACATTTTTCGATGAGCCATGCCGCCGACAGTTTCACCTTGCCCTTAAACGGGTAGGTGGGCATGGAAGGATATAATTTCAACATTTTCTGTGCAGCCTTTGTTTCAACCACAGGGTTTTTAAAAAACGAGCCCGCATTTCCAAGTTCTTTCGGATTGGGGAGTTTTTCCGCACGGATTTTAATAATGGCATCTCGGATATTTCGTAAATTAATCTCATTGTATTCCTTTAATTTTTTTTTCACATCGCCATAGTCGAGCGTATATTCCTGAATTTTGGAAAGCCTGAAAATTACGGAAGTAACAATGGCTCTTTGTTTCAATTCATTTTTAAACACACTGTCTCTGTATCCGAATTTACATTCTTCGTTTCGCAGTTCAAAATTCGAGCAGTCGCTGATAAAGATACCATTCACAGCATATATCGAATCTTTAACCTCCATTCCGTATGCTCCGATATTTTGTACGGGAGCGGCGCCCACATTTCCGGGTATCGCCGAAAGATTTTCAACTCCACAGAGGTTATTTTCCGTTGCATAATTCACAAAATCGTCCCAAACAATACCCGCGCCGACTTTTAACCAGACATACCGTTCGTTTTCATCAACAATACTAAGTCCTTTGATTTGAGGATGCAGAATAAGCCCTTCATAATCCCCGGAAAAAATCACATTACTCCCTCCGCCCAATATATACAAAGGCAAATCGTAGCTGTTAAATTCCTCTAAAATATCCCTTATCTCGTTTAACGAATTTAATGCGGCGAAGTATCGCGCTTTTGCATCAAATCCGAAGGTATTGAGTCTTTTTAAAGATCTGTTTTCCGTCACATTTGCCATTTCTAATCAAAATATCAAATTGATTTACATTATCTAATAAGTTGCTAACAAAATTCTACATATCCGCGTACAGGATATAAAAAAAATCAAACATCATTTTGTTCATTTTTGTTTGTTTTAAACAACATGGATTTTACGGTTCATTAATTTCAGTTTTCCGTATATTTTTCACAAAATTCCACTAAACGTTTGAGATGCTCAAAGGACAAAAAATCCGTTCCATTTTCTTTGATAAATAAATCTATTTCGGATTTATGTTTCGAGAAAAGTTTTTTTATGCCCGACTGAGTTGCTTTTTCGACATTCATACCGGGCAAATAAAATGTTTTATCCGGCGATTTATGTTTAAAAAAGTAATAAGAGCTGTCCCTTTGTATCCTGATTCCCGAAGGCAAAGCCTCGCCGGAGTCAAGAAGTTTATTTAATGCCATTTTGCCTATTCCCTTCACGGTTTCATCGGTTTTAGAGATTTCGCCGGAATATTTCATCACAAGAACAAGATTCCCGTCAACCAGGACTTCTCCAAAAACATTATCATTTAACGGAATAAATTTTTTGTCGCCAATATTTACATACTCAATCTTATCCACATTCTCCAAACGTCTTCTCTTATTTCCGTCCAACACGCAAATATCCGACGAAAAAAGGTTATAATTCACAAAGGCGGAAATTGCCGTATTTTTGTAATATACATGCGCCTGGGTAAATTCCGGGAAAAGATAATTGTCCTGAGCAAAAGCGCCGGAGACACACTGTAAAAACCATAATATACAGAATATAACGAACTGTTTCATAGAAAATATCATTTTTAATGATGAACGCCTGACTGCGAATGGCAATCCGCATCATAACAGACCGATTGTTTACAGGATTGATGCTTAACATTTATAAATCATGCTAAATGATTACAGTTATTCGCTGTTAGTTGCTCACCATGTTATTTGTCAAATCATAATTCTCTTATCCAAATATTACGAAATGCAACATGACCGGGGTGGTCTTGCAGGAGGATGGGACCTGCGCCGTGTTTAGCCACTCTCGGATGTCCGATATATTCCGTTGTTCCCAAAATGGTTGTATTATTTTGTACAACAACTCCATTGTGAAGCAAAGTAACGCGAGGAGGCGTACGGTAAGTTCCATCGTCCTTAAACACAGGGGCGGAATAAATCACATCATAAACGTTCCATTCGCCCGGTTTGCGCATGGCATTTACCAGAGGGGGCGTCTGTTTATAAATACTTGCAGCCATACCGTTGATATAAGTTTCATTTTCATAACTGTCGAGTATCTGCAATTCGTACCGCCCCTGCAGATATACCCCGCTGTTGCCGCGACCCTGACCTTGTCCCGTTACATCTTCGGGAATACGCCATTCGACATGCAGCTGAAAATTTTCGAACTTCTGTTTCGTCCGTATATTTCCCTGTCCTGCTATAAAAACACCGTTTTCCACCTTCCACGGGGCGGGTTCGCCCTTATCGTTTTCCCAAGCCGAAAGGTCTTTTCCGTCAAAAAGCACAATAGCGTCCGAGGGCGCCGAAACAGGCTCGCCCGGAGTCACAATTTTAGGTTGAGGAGTCCAAATCTCCGTCATTGCCGCTGTCATTGGCGCAGGATCGGGATATTTCTTCTTTTCCTGAGCATCAATTTCGACACAAAAATTACATAAAATAAGGCTAAATAATATGCCTAAAATAAAATTTTTCTTGTTCATAATACAAATAGATATTTAAGTTTATACTGTTATTAACATTTATTTTAATTCAAAATATATAATTTATTTAAATCCTAAATCACTGAAACTGTGTGTTTAATTCCTCTTACGAGTGATAATTATAATGGATAAAATTATAACTTTTTTTTAGAAATCTAACATTATTTAAAGATTTTATCTAATTTTGGAGCGATTAAAACAAATATTTATCCTTGTTTTATAAACTTTAAAAAATATAAACTTTAAAAAGATGAAGACATATTTAACGAGTCAAATTAAGAACGTAGTTCTGCTCGGTAGCGCCGGTTCGGGAAAAACAACCCTGGCGGAAGCTATGATGTTTGAAGGCAAAGTGATCGACCGACGCGGAAGCGTTGATGCCAAAAACACCATCTCGGATTATACCGAAGTGGAACAGTTATATAAACGTTCCATTTATTCAACTCCGCTGTATGCCGAATACAGCAATCACAAGTTGAATATAATTGATACTCCGGGCGCAGACGACTTTGTGAACGGGGTGATTTCCGCAATGAAGGTTGTAGATACCTGCGTGATGGTTATTAATGCACAGGCTGGAGTCGAAATCGGCACTCAGACACTTAACCGGTGGGCGGCGAGAAATAAAAAACCTGTAATCTTAGCCGTAAATCAGCTGGATCACGAAAAAGCCAACTGGGAAAATACGGTCGAATCGCTGAAACAGTCGTTCGGCAACCACGTAGTGATTGTGCAGTACCCCCTGACGGCGGGCGAAGGCTTTAACGGATTTATTGACGTGCTGAAAATGAAGTATTACACTTTTACCGACGATAACGGTACACGTGTGGAAAACGAAATTCCGGACGACGAAGCGGAGCGCGCCACCGAATATCATAACGCTCTGGTGGAAGCCGCCGCCGAACACGACGAACAACTGATGGAAATATTCTTTGAAAAAGGTGAATTGACCGAAGAAGAAATACGAACAGGCTTGTCGCTTGGCATCAAGGAAAGAAACACTTTTCCGGTTTTTTGCCTTTCGGCGAAAAAAGATATTGGAATCAAACGCCTCATGGACTTCATTATTAATGTAGCTCCGTATCCCGATAACGGAAATGTGTTTGAAACGGAAGACGGCGCAACAGTACCCTGCAAGGCGGATGCTCCGGCTTCGGTGTTTGTTTACAAAACTTCGATGGAACAGCATATCGGAGAAGTAAATTATTTCCGCGTTGTGTCCGGCACAATCAAAGAAGGCATAGACATGGTGAACGCTAACAACGGTACTAAAGAACGCCTGTCAAGCATATTTGTATCCGCAGGCAAAAAGCGGGAAAAAGTTACGGAAATGATCGCCGGAGATTTGGGCTGTACGGTTAAACTGAAAAATACAAAAACAAATCAAACCCTGAACGTCCCGGGAGTCGATTCGAAATATGTCCCGATAATTTTCCCCGAACCCAAATTCCGAACGGCAGTGAAAGCTAAAAACGAAAACGACGACGAAAAACTTAGCGAACTCCTGCAAAAAGCGCATCAGGAAGACCCCACTCTTATTGTGGAATATTCGAAGGAACTGAAACAAACAATCCTTAGCGGACAGGGTGAACATCATATAAATATCCTGAAATGGGGTCTTTTCAACAATAATAAAATGGACATAGAACTGTTCGCTCCCAAAATCCCCTACAGGGAAACTATCACAAAAATAGCCGCCGCCGATTACAGGCACAAAAAACAGTCGGGAGGCGCAGGGCAGTTCGGAGAAGTTCACATTGTGATTGAACCTCACATCGAAGGCTCGCCCGATACAACTATGTATAAAATCGACGGGAAGGAAATTAAACTAAGTCTTAGAGGTAAGGAAGAGGTGAATCTGGACTGGGGCGGAAAACTCATATATTATAACAGTATAGTTGGCGGTTCCATAGACGCCCGCTTTATGCCCGCAATACTGAAAGGCATCATGGACAAGATGGAAGAGGGTCCTCTCACAGGCTCCTATGCGCGCGACATTCGGGTAGCGGTGTATGACGGCAAAATGCACCCGGTGGATTCTAACGAATTATCGTTTCGACTCGCCGGACGTAACGCATTTAAAGAAGCTTTCAAAAAAGCAGGTCCCAAAATCATGGAACCCATCTACGAAGTAAAAGTATATGTACCTGCCGAATATATGGGCGATGTAATGGGCGATTTACAAAACCGAAGAGCAATAATCGAAGGCATGGAAAGCGAAAGCGGTTTTGAAATCATCAAAGTGCGTGTTCCGTTAGCCGAAATGTATAAATATTCAACGTCGTTAAGCTCTTTAACGTCGGGAAGCGCTACGTTCTCAATGAAATTCCTCGACTATCAGCAGGTACCGTCGGATGTTCAGGATAAACTCCTGAAAGCCTACGAAGCCGAAGAAAAAGACGAATAAATCAATTATTTTTTTATTATTATTACAACTACCCTTGCTTTCTCTTTTGAAAAAGAGAAGCAAGGGTGTTTTTTTTGAAAGGGGGATTTTTTAGCTCGAAGATAGAATTTTCCATCTCCGAGAACCAAAAAGGTACGAGGCTGTATTGAAAGAGACATTTTCAAACACAAAGTTCACGAAGTGTTTCACAAAGTTCACCAAGGTGTTTCTTTGTGCTCTTTGTGAAAACGCTTTGCGCCCTTATTTTACCTTCGCAGAAAAAATTCGTGGAAATTGTCTGAACCATGATTAAAGGATTATAGGATTTTTGACTTCGCAGAAAAAAAAATCGTGTTAATTCGTAAAAAATCCGCAGGATTCGTGTAATTCGTAAAAATCCGCAGGATTTAATCCGTGTAATCTGTGGATAAACAAATTCGTGTAATTCGTAAAAATCCACAGGATTTAAATTCGTGTAATCCGTGTAATTCGTGGATAAAAAAATCGTGGATAAAAAATTCCCGTGGACTAAAAAAAATTCGTGGAGAAGAGCCGAAAGCCGGACTCGAACCGGCGACCTATTCATTACGAATGAATTGCTCTACCAACTGAGCTATTTCGGCGATTTTGCGGTGCAAAGGTACACTATTTTATTCTTCTTCCAACATTTTTGTGGATTTCGGATGATTTTTTTTATAATAATCATTACTTTTGCAAGCGAAAATTTAAAGATAGATTATTATAAATATAATAAACACATAGAATTAATGACAAAATACATTTCCGGTTTAGTAGCCGCATTATTATTTTTAACCTTCATTTCAGAGGCAAAATCTCAGGACAGCATCGGTAAAAAGTTTGACAGAATTGAAAATATCCTTTCCAAATTACCCAAAATCTACGGTATTGTAAATCTGCGTTACCAATATTCCGACGCAAGCGAGGGATTGAACAGTTTTGACATACGTCGAGCACGTGTTGGAGTAAGAGGTTCGGTTTCAGCTTCGTTAGATTATCGAATTTACACGGAATTTGCCAAAACGCCTAAACTCCTGGATGCTTTTATCACATGGAAAATGAAAGAAAATTTAAACCTGAAAGCAGGTCAATTTAAACTTCCGTTTTCTCTCGAAAACGCCTATTCCTCACAAGGATTGGAGATGGTAGAAAATTCGATGGTCATACTTGGATTATGCGCTTATGAAGACGTTTCGGGCATTTCGTCCATCGGGCGCGACATGGGGATTAATTTATTCGGCGGATTTTTGCGCCAAACAAATCACAATCTTTTTGAATATTCCATAGGACTTTTCAACGGAAACGGCATCAACACCTCCGATAACAATCGGTCAAAAGATTTTTCGGGCATAATATCCATTAATCCGCTCAAAGAACTCACCTTGTCGGTATCGCATTATAATGGCTCAACAAGAGTGCAAAGCGAAGCATTTCAACGGGTACGAACCGGCGGAGGCATAAAATACGACAATCGTAAAACGCTGATAAGAAGCGAATACATACGGGGAAAAACTAAAAACGCCGAAAGCGACGGATATTATATTGTTGCAGGATATTTTATACATCCCAAAATACAGGCTTTAGTGAAATATGATTATTTTCAAAAAGATATTTCGATAAAAGAAACCCGTCAGGCAAACTATATTGTGGGGATAAATTATTTTCCGGTGAAGGATTTTCATTTCAAATTTAATTATTCATACAGAACAACAGTAAATAATAACCCTTTTAATCATGTTGCGTTACAGTTCTTTGCGATATTTTAAATACAATTCCGACGATTTTGATTCAAAAAAAGATTTGAAATTTTAAAAACTTTATACCTTTGCACCTTGTTTTAATGATTTAGTTTAAATAAATATGAAAATTGCAATAGTTGGCGTTAGTGGCGCTGTTGGACAAGAATTTATCAAACTGCTGGAAGAGCGCAATTTCCCCTTTGACGAGTTGACGCTTTTTGGGTCTGCTCGCAGCGCGGGTTCGGAATATGTTGTTAAAGGAAACAAGTTCACGGTTAAAGAACTTAAACACAACGACGATTTTAAGAATATCGACATCGTGCTTGCTTCGGCAGGAGCCGGAACTTCGCGCGAATTTGCAGCGGATATAACCAAATACGGCGCTGTGATGATTGATAATTCAAGCGCTTTCCGCATGGAAAACGATATCCCCTTAGTGGTTCCGGAAATTAATGCCGAAGATTGTAAAAATCGCCCACGCAACATTATCGCAAATCCCAATTGCACTACAATACAAATGGTTGTGGCGCTGAATCCCATAGAAAAATTATCGCATATCACACGTGTGCATATCGCAACCTATCAGTCGGCAAGCGGAGCGGGCGCGGCAGCTATGGAAGAACTCAAAATCCAAACCTCGCAGGTGTTGAAAGGCGAATCCCCTACAATCGAAAAATTCAAATATCAGCTTGCATTTAATCTTATCCCTCAAATAGACGTGTTTACGGACAATGATTACACAAAAGAAGAAATGAAAATGCACAACGAAACACGTAAAATAATGCATTCGGATATTGCCGTGAGCGCTACTGCGATACGCGTACCCGTGACACGCGCCCACTCTGAGGCTATATGGTGCGAAACTTCGGCGTCACTGCCGCTGGAAGAGGTGATACAGGCATTTAAATCGGCAAAAGGAGTGACATTGCTCGACAATCCGGCAGAGGGTAAATATCCCATGCCATTTTATCTTGCAGGCTGCAACGATGTGTATGTAGGGAGATTACGTAAAGATTATACCCATCCTAACGGATTGGCGTTTTGGACAGTCAGCGACCAGATACGTAAAGGCGCAGCGCTGAATGCAATCCAAATTGCAGAATATATGATAGAAAATAATTTAAAATAAATATAGTTTATCCCGGCAAGGTCTTATCAGGTTAAAGTCTGTTGTTTTTACTGTTTTCTACAGAATTAATAATGTTTCTTTTTCATATAACAAAACTTTAATCAAATGAACTTGCCGGTTTTTTTTTGTACAAAACTTAAAGACATATACCGTTTCCTTTTTTGCGTGAACGTACAGTACAGGTAATCACAGTAAAAACAGTCGGGAGCGGTCAAAATAAAGAGAATATTATGTCGCGGGAAAAAATATTAATCAGAACATCGTGGATTAGTGCGATAGGCAACACTCTGTTGTCCGCGTCAAAGATATTTATAGGCTTGCTGTCCGGCAGTTTGGCTGTACTTGGCGATGGCATTGATTCGGCAACAGATGTGGCGATTTCGATAGTGATGATTTTTACCGCCCACATCATTAATCGACCGCCCAATCAAAAATACGCATACGGTTATGAAAAAGCCGAAAGTATCGCTACAAAAATCCTTTCGTTAGTGATTTTTTATGCCGGGATACAAATGCTTGTTTTATCAGTACGGCATATTTTTTCGGGCGAACCGAAAGAATTACCCGATATAATAGCCGTTTATGTAACAATAGTTTCTATTGCGGGAAAGTTGTTACTGGCTGTTTATCAATACCGGCAGGGTAAAAAAATCAACAGCCCGCTCCTGACAGCCAATGCAGTGAATATGAAAAATGATATACTTATTTCCACCGGCGTATTGGGCGGACTGATTTTTACATTTGTCCTTAAATTGCCTGTACTGGACACTATTACAGGCTTACTGATAAGTCTGTATATTGTTAAATCGTCGATAAGCATTTTCATGGACGCCAACATTGAACTGATGGACGGAGTGAAGGACGAAACGGTGTATCACAAGATATTCGAAGCTGTTGAGAAAGTCCCCGGAGCAAGTAATCCTCACCGCGTCAGGTCGCGACAGATAGGAAACACGTATATGATAGTTCTCGACATAGAAGC
>JAISRS010000511.1 GCA_031273485.1 Prevotellaceae bacterium | reverse complement strand
TGCCTGACATCCCAAAACAACAAAATGGACAGACAATTATTATCAATCAGCCTGCCAATAAGACGAATGGCGTCGGCACAGCCGGTTTTGTATTAGCCTTAATTTCGTTGTTTTTCGGCTGGATTCCTGTATTGGGTTGGATTTTATGGGCACTCGGTTTGATTTTATCATTCGCCGGAGTATTTAAATCGCCAAGGGGTCTTGCGATAACAGGACTTGTGATTTCATTGCTTGATTTGATTTTGTTATTAACGGTATTCGGAGCATTATTGGCTGCTTTATCTTAAAGTATAACAAAACGGTCTCGTACATCAGCGCTGTACAAAACACCCGAAAGGGATAAATAAAGGATATCACGCTCCGGCGTTATAATATAAAAATAATAAATGACTAATTTATGAAACAGCATTCAGAACAAAAACAACCAATTAAACATTAAACAAAATGAATATGGATACAAAAAAATGCCCGTCCTGCGGCGGAGAAATTTTAGCTGCGGCAAAAAAATGCAAGCATTGCAAGGTATGGTTAGAAGAAAGACCTTCTGTTACAACCACAAATATAGTGCAAAACACGGAATATATTTTTATTAAAACCGGTGAATTAAATTTATGGAAAAAAATCGCACTTATCTATCCGCTCTCAAAACGATGGATATTGGATGAATTCATTTTAAAAGATGGTATTTTGACTGTAAAATGCAAAAATGGGAAGAGTTTACAAGCGTCGATTAAAGAATGTATTTCTACTTTTGAGACAAACCAAAATGATTTTACATGGATTACTATTAAAGCAAAAAACCTCAAAATTCGTTTTGGTGAATACGCTTGGACAACTACAGAAGAAGAGTGGGAACAAATCAAAGAACTGCTTAACCCAACCGAATCAGGTTTAAGTCGGATTGCAAGGTGGGTAGGCAATATAAAAAATATAATGGGTAAGTAAATGATTAATTTATAAAACAGCATTCAAAACACATGCAACCAATTAAACATTAAACAAAATGAATATGGAAACAAAAAATTGTCCTTACTGTGGGGAAGAAATACTAACCGCCGAAAAAAGATGCAAGCATTGCGGGAAATGGCTTGACAAGGCAGGCGAAGTAAACCAAAAGAAATTGGTTGAATGTCCTTTTTGTGCAGAAAAAATCGAAGAAGACTTAGAAATCTGCCCTTTATGTGACGAGTCGCTTACAAAAGAAGAAGTAAAGACAGCCTCTTTCGAACCGAAAGAAAAAATAGTAGAGAAGAAATCCACAATTAAAATAATATGGAGTGTTATAACGTTTATTGTCGCTGTTTTATTCTTAATATTGTTGAAAACTGGTGTTTTTGGTGATCTAATAAATAATATTTTTGACAGTTCGCAGAGTTCCGTCAACGAAGAATATTCGTTAAACGATGGTGCAGAGCAATCGGAGCAAACGCAAAACAATCTCATAACGCGAACTTCTATTGCAGGTATTGAAGTTATAGGTAAAACTCCCAAAGAGGTAAAACCAAACATCAACAACGCTTTGACTTGGGAATATATTGAAGAAGAGGACGGGCAGCCTGAGGGCTATTTGATAAAAGATGGGGAATACGATCTCTTACGGTTTCATATATATAACGGAGAAATTTCGGCAGTTGAAATTTATGGATCTGCTTTGTCGACAGCAGACGGACTGCACGTTGGCAGCACTGCGGGTGATATACTGAAATTATACCCAAAAGCAACGGTTATAAATGCAGAATTTGGCGAATATACGGAAATCAACGGCATATTCTATATTTTTGATTCCAATTGGGACAAAACGGTTGGTGATTATTCCAATAGCGAACATTCTTCAATCGTTAATAAAGAGATACGAATCAGATCCATTATGATCATTGAGCAGTAGAAAAGAAAAATTGACATTCAGCGCACTAAAGGCTATCACGCTCCGGCGTTATAACAGTATAAAATAAGTAATTAATAAAAAACAAGTAAAATGAACTTAAAAGAAAAGTTTTTGAAGACATATCTGAACAGAATGTCTGATTTTTAGAAAATCCATGAAACATTTCTTGCTGAAAATGATAGCATCAATGGGCCGCTTCTCATATCTCCTTGAGAAAACTATCTTAGACAATCCAATCGTTTATTGATCATTGGGCGTGAAACAAACGTAAAAATAGAATTCATAACAAATTAATTTAAAAGTTTATGCATCAATTAAGTACAAAGGAATCAGCGAATGATTGCCAAAGCATCGCAATGGAGCGAGAAGCCATTTCAAAAAACTGCGTTAGTCCGAAAAACGATAGGAGTAGGAGAAACATAATAGCACGATGTTCATTCTTGTTAATATTTGCATTGCCAATGCTGCTTATGCAAACAAGTTGTAAAAATGATGGCACAAAAGATGATGCAAACAACTCTGTAAACTCCATAGAAGAAGTTAATAAAAATTCCGGGAATTTGGAAGAAGATTATACTGCTTGGTTTCAGTTACAAGGAAAATATGTAGAGCATTTTAGTTTGCAAATTGCCGAAGTAAACGTTGATAAGTATACGTATAGCACTGTAGATTTAGTTGTTGCACTCGTCGAAAATCTGACAGATAAAGAAAGAGGAGGATTTTTCATTATGAGGGATGTCTATTTTCCTGTTGCATCTATTGATGAAGAAATTGCAGTATTGGAAAATATTGCACTACAAATGAAAGATGAAATACGAAAATATAATTGTCAACGAAGGTATGTCACTACTTATGGTATAACAATTACCTTTCATTTCTCTTCAGAGAGTAATTGGGATGAAATTGAGGTTTATTATTCTTCTGACAAAAGTTCTGTACGTATCAAACCAGAGTATTTGATGAATTACATTAAAGGATTGAAAGATTGTAAACAATGTATCATTGATTTTAAAGCAGGAAAATGGAGTAATAAATGATTCATCACGGCAAACAGGTGAAGAATTTGGACGGGAGCAAATAAATTTTGGACGGGAGTAATTTTTAAAAGGTCGGGAGTGATCTTGACACGGGACGGGAGCAATTTTTATTTGCTCGGGAGCAAATTCTGGCTACTTAGTTATGTAGCCGGGACGGTCTAACTAGCCCGTTCCGACGCACTAACTACTTATTTCCGGCGGCATGGACATACTCCATTCTGCCGGACTTCTCCTTCCAGAGATTTTTTTTCGGGCAAATCGCTGTCACTTTTCTTGTAATCCTTTGTGATTCAACAAATAAAAGGTGATGGCAGCAAAAAAATCGCTGTCACCTTATTTTGTTATCTGTTGTGATTCAGCG
>JAISRS010000501.1 GCA_031273485.1 Prevotellaceae bacterium | reverse complement strand
GTTATTTGAATAAGGTAGAAATAAGGTTTTTGTACTTCGTAAAGAAACAACAATTTGAAATATCAGTTCGACACATTCAAATATATCCCTTTTTGGTTCCGGCTTGTCCGGCTTAGGGTTTGAGAGGTCTTTAAGGAGATTAAGGACTTTAAAGTCCTTAAAGTCCTTAAAGTGGGAGCGCTCCCCCTAACAGTGGAAGTGCTCCCGTTCGGCGTAGCTGTCATTGCTACGGTGCAGCCAGAAATAATAGCACCTCAAAATAAGATTTTGCAAAAAAAAATTCTTTACATCACAACAATTTAAAATGCGGGCGGATTAAGATTGCTTTCAATTTGTTGTTTCATATACCAATGTACGTTTCTAACGTTTACTGATAACTCTTTGAAATCCCACTAATTTGTCGTACCGGTTTTCCGGAGCGCGGAAATATACATATATATTATAAGTATTTTCAGTATCATAGAAACATCCTTCGGTTGCCGAGATATCCAAATCGCCTTTGTGATTTACAACTATATACTGATAATTATAAAATCCCTGTTTAAGCAAAGCCTCGCATTTATAAGAGCGATTGATATAGCGCATTTCGTATTTTTCGGAGATCGACCAGTTGGTCAGTTCTCCGAATAAAAATACCCGTCCTTCCAAATGAGATTTGGAGGCAAACGAGAATCCGACTTTTATGTAGTCCGACTGAATATCAGGATTTACAGCGCGATCGGAAGCGATTATGTATTTACCGTTTATATCGCTTATCGGCACATATTCGGAATGTTCCATGTCGTGAACAAGGTCAACTTTTTGAATATCACCATTCGTTCTTCCTGCAATTCCTTGTCCGCTATAGTTTAAGGCACGGGTATCGAAAGACCTGAATTCGTTTTGTCCGCCATACGTATTTTTGTCGGGACGGGTATAGTCGATGCTGCCGGGCTTAACAAACGCCGGCAAAGGGTCTTTACTGTTGGGTACTCTGATTGAGTTTTGTTCGATTCTGACCTTGAGATTCATGTAAACATCAGGAATTTTGAGTGTCGGATGTTCAACGGTAAAATTTAGCTGCTGCGTGCACAGTCTGTTGGTTGGCGGCTGCATTGAAGCATTTACGGCGGTTAAAGGTTCGATTACCGAAAATCCTTTGATTAGAACAAGCTGTTGCGTTCTCCGTTCAAAAACCTTGATGAGATAATTGCCGGAAATCTTCAAATTGACTGATGAATTGGGTAATGTAAGGAAAAAATTCCGGTACATCACTGCCGTACCCTGAGAATGTCGTATTATTTCAAATTCATTTTCGGAGAATCCGCTCATGTAATCGTTAATAATCAGACCTTCTTCTCTCCAGTCGGCATCGCGATGTTCAATGGTGTAACAGTAATTTCCCATGACGTCATTGTTATCGTCGATAAATTCATCAAAGATGAGAGTCACTGTTTCTCCGCTGTTTAATGTGATAATCGGATCGGCAAGCGGATTCCCTGTTTTGAATAATTTGACGGTGGCAATCTTATCGGAAAAACAAAAGTCTTTAAATTTTGCTTTCGCATTAATTTTTTGCAAATCTTGTGAATAGGCATTTACACTGACTGTAAATAGCATTAAAAGTAAATATTTTATCATATATCTTATTTTTTATAAATTTCCATAAAGTAATCGGGGAATATATACTGTGCAAACAATTGACAATAATTTACGGGTTCCCTTATTTTCAAAAATGATGTTAAACTGCACATGTATAACGGTTAAGATTTCATAATAATTAAGCGTTCTCCGCTTAATATGACGCATATCCCAAAGAGGCAATGCTGATTTTACAATTGCAGCTGTTTAAAATAGTCGAAGCACAGGCTTCTATTGTTGAGCCTGTTGTAATGACATCGTCAATCAACAAAAGATGTTTTCCATTGAATCGACTGGTATTTTGCACGCTAAAAACGGAACTGACATTTTCCCATCGTTCCGTTTTGGTTTTAGTTGTCTGTGTTTCGGTATATTTCAATCTTATTAAATTCCCTTTGTCCAAAGGTAAATTCATCATTTTTGAAATTCCAATTGCAATTGATTCACTTTGATTGTATCCTCTTTTTCTTTCTTTTTTAGGATGCAGAGGCACCGGCACAAGTACGTCAATCCCTTTATACAATGACGAATCGGCGAGATGCCTGCCTAATTCTTCTCCCAAACGTATTCCGAGGCTGTATTTGCCTTTATACTTTAATTTGTGGATTAAAGGTCTGAAATCGCTGCCTTTACGATAGTAAAACAGTGAACAGGCATGTTCTATCTTTATTCTGCCCCAGAATAATTTTTCTATTTCGTTATCGGGTTCTTCCCAAAATTTTGTTCGCGGCATACCGTGAAGGCACAACAAACAAATACCTCTTTCGCTTCTAACGAGCGGCGTTTGACAGACTTCGCAAAAATCGGGAAAAACCAGATTGAATAAACCGTTGAAAATTTTTGTCAGCATTTCATTCTTTAAATATAAATGTTACGGCTTGTTTCAAATCGGGATGTAAACTTTGTGCCACAGGACATTCCTTTGCACTGAGAGCAAGTATTTTTCTCTCTTTTTCGGAGTAGTTGTTATGTGGGAAAGTTAATTCTATTATTATTTCCACCACTCGGCGCGGATTTGTTCCCATAACTTTTGTTGTTTTTGCCGAAGCTCCGTCGATATTAAATCCGTGAGCATTAGCGGCAATTCCCATGATAGTCAACATGCAGCATCCCAGCGAAGCGGCTAATAAATCGGTAGGCGAGAAAAATTCTCCCTGTCCCTGATTATCCGTCGGAGCGTCTGTTGTTATTAAACTGCCCGATTGCAGATGTTCTACGTTTGTACGTAATTCGCTTAAATAAACGGTTCTAAGTGTTTCCATAATCATATTAATTTTAAATAAAAAACGTGCAAATATAATCCATTTTAAATAAAAGCGCGTATTTAACAATCCACTCTCAAAAAGCGTAACATAAATCTGTCTCTGGATTGCTTCTTCGCTTCGCTCATCGCAACCCTCCACTGGCGCGGGTTTGTAACCCGTGCCATCCTTTCTGCGCTTTGCGCACCCCCCGCTTCCAGCTTGCAAACCCGCTTGCAACAAGGCGGGTCTGCGTTTTTAGAGGGTACTAAGGACTTTAAGGACTTTAAGGACTTTCCCCCCGCTTCCAGCTTGCAAACCCGCTTGCAACAAGGCGGGTCTGCGTTTTTAGCGGGGGTACTAAGGTCTTTAAGGACTTTAAGGTCTTTAAAGACCTTAAAGTGGGAGTGGGAGCGCCCCCGTTCGGCGTAGCGACAGCCCGAAGGGCTTGATTTTCATAACCGCAGGTCATCGACCTGCGGAAAAGTACCCGTATATTCTCTGCCTGAAAGGCAGGAC
>JAISRS010000432.1 GCA_031273485.1 Prevotellaceae bacterium | reverse complement strand
TAGCTACGAATCAAGTAAACGTAGCTACGAATTGTGAAAACGTACGTACGTTTTTAGTGAAAATTGGATGACACACGACCGAAATATGCAGGCTTTTGGTAAGATTATAAATAAGTTGTATCAAATCATACAAATTTTGGACATCTGATACCGGAGGGCTTGTAACAGTTTTCACAAATAAAGATGACTGTGAAGTCGAATTGAAAAGCGACATTTTGAAATGCACCCCATAATTCATAATTCATAATTCATAATTAAAAAAGTACTACCTTTGCGGCGTTAAAAAATATTGCAACGAATCGTAAAAACAAATGTTCGACCGATTTTGGATAAGTTCGATATTCTGTTTGAAACGAAAGTTGTATGTAATGTGAAATAAATAATTAATTAAATAAACTTAAAACCATTTGATTATATGGCAAAAAAAATATTTGTTAGCGGATGTTACGATATGTTGCACAGCGGGCATGTCGCTTTTTTTGAAGAAGCGGCGACTTTAGGCGATCTGTATGTCGGAATAGGCTCGGATGCAACCATCAACGAACTGAAAGGACGCAAAACCATAAATACCGAACAGGAGAGATTATATATGGTCAATGCACTGAAATCGGTTAAGAAAGCCTTTATAAACAAAGGCGGCGGATTGCTCGATTTTGAAGAAGACATACTCGAATTGCGCCCCGATATATTTTTTGTAAACGAAGACGGTCATACACCTGCAAAAGAAGCTCTGTGTAAGAAACTCGGCATAGAATACATCGTCAGCAAAAGGGTTCCTCACGGTAACTTGCCTACCCGTTCAACCACCGCCCTGAGAAACGAATGTAATATCCCCTACAGAATAGACCTTGCAGGCGGATGGCTCGACCAGCCTTATGTTTCAAAATGTTATCCGGGTCCCGTGCTTACCATCTCCATAGAACCCGATTACGATTTCAACGACCGAAGCGGAATGTCGACAAGCACAAGGAAAAAAGCCGTCGAACTGTGGCAAACGGATATACCTGTGGGAGATAAGGAAAAATTGGCAAGAACGTTGTTCTGCTACGAAAATCCCCCCGGAAAAACGGAAATAAGCGGTTCGCAGGATTCGTTAGGCATTGTGATGCCGGGGCTGAATAAACTGAACTATAACGGAAACTATTGGCCCGAACAAATACAGTCGGTTTTTGCCAACGACGTGTTAGACTGGATAGAAGAACATCTTTACCTGATATCCCTTGCTCCGCGTTCGTGGAATTACAGCGTGCTGTCCGACACCAATATCAACACCGAAAATGCAAAAGCGCTTAGCGAGGCTGCCGACAAATGCTGGGACGCAATTATTGCAAAAGACCTGAAAGGTTTTGCCGAAAATGTTCAAAAATCGTTTGAAGCCCAGATAACAATGTTTCCCAAAATGGTCGATTCGGGAGTTCTGAAAAATATCGAATACTATAAATCTAAAGCATTGGGATGGAAACTTTCGGGAGCCGGCGGCGGCGGTTATCTGATTTTAATAAACGACAAACCGGTTGACAACTCTCTAAAAATAAGAATAAGACGAATGTAAAGAACCCGGATACACGAATAATTTAAAGGGAACAGCTAAAGACGAAGATTATTTAATATTTGAATGATATTATAAAAATCAGTACTTTTGCGACTAAAAAATAAGAAATGGAAATAATGGTTAATTATAAATATTTTAAATAACAGTACAATGAGCAGAAAATTAATTTGTATATCCGCATATTTATTATCCGCATTTATGTGTTTGTCACAGAAAACAGACTGGAAATTCGGCATAAACGTCACTCCGGCAATAGCGTGGACAACCGCATCCGGGGACATAGAGCCGGGAGGTTCTCGCTTTTCGTTTGATTTGTCGGTGCAAGCCGAGAAATATTTTAGCGAACGATATGCTTTCTATTCGGGAATATCTTTTTTCAGAATGGCGGGTCAATTTAAAAACAATTCTATTTCCGAAATCAGTTTTAAATCCGGAAATGCTGTTTTGGGCATCGAAGAAAAAGCGACATACGCTATACAGTATTTAACAATTCCGGTGGGATTAAAATTAAAAACGCCTCAATACGGTCCGTTTTTATATTATTTTCAGGGAGGATTACTCCCCGGAATCAAGGTAGGCGGCTCTATAGCAACAAAAGACGAAAAACATTCTCTGGCAAAAGACGTAAATCTGATGACATGCGCCGTGCAACTGTCCTTAGGGATTCTGTATCCCACAGGCGACGATACTTACATCAAAACAGGAGTGATATTTAACCGTTTTTTTGTAGATGCATTAAGCGCTTCAAACATGAAAATCCTGCCGACTTCGCTGGGTTTGCAAATCGGATTCATTTTTTAAGCAATTATTAATAGACAAAATGAAAAAAATGAAAAAAAATTTTTGCGTGTTTTTAACTCTAAACAGTTACTGAAAAAAGCGCCCAAAAAGCCTTTGAAATTAGGGAAAAAGCATAATTTCACAATAGATAAAATCGAAATAAAAAGTTTATATTTTTCAATTATCAACACTCAAAATTATTAAATATTGTTAAAAATAATTGCAGGTTAATAATAAATAAGTAATTTTGTCCGCTTTTTATAAGCAAATATAGCTTAGTTAGTATTAAAAAATATTAAAAAAACATTAAAAGCATAAGAGATATTTAGGATATAGCTATATTTGCACTCAATTTAAAGAGTGCTGTGTATGAAGCAAGCAAATTATCGGTATCAGATTAACTACTATATATTAGTTAATTGAAAAGGAATAAAGACTAAAAGAAAAAAATAGTAAAACTGAAAAAAATAAATTTAAACCTGAAACATTCACCGACGCTTGAGCAAAAAAGCAAAAGTCGGAAAATGAAAATTCAGTGTAGTAACTAAAAAATAAATTATATACGCATGAAAAAAAGTTTTGTGTTGTTTGTGGCAATCTTATTCGTTGGAATTTCATTTGGGCAAAATACCAAAAGAGCGGATAAAGCATTTGATAATAGTAACTATTATCAAGCTATTCAAGAATATACTTCAATAGAAAGTAAAATTACTGATCCTGCAGTACAAAGTCACATTTCGTTTAGTTTGGCAGAGTGTTACAGGCGGATGAACCAGCCTGATAAAGCAATGCCCTATTACGAAAGAGCTATTAAAGGGGGATATATGAGTCCCGACATTTATTTCGGATACGGAGAAGTCCTTCTAAGAGGAGGCAAATATGAGGATGCACAAAAAGCGTTTGAATCATTTAAACGCTCAAATCCCGATAACAAATTGGTTGATTCGAAAATTGCATCATGTATATTTGCAAAAACCAATACAATGGTAAATCCGAAATTCAAACTGCAACCAATGGAAACCCTCAACACAAGAGGGAGTGAATATGGAATAGCCTATTTTAACGATAACCTTATATATGCATCAACAGGCAATCCGGTTGAAAGCGGAGCAAAACAAATAGACGTCTCCCCACGAACAGGTTTACCATATTCAAAATTCTATATGTCGGCATCGCTCGGAGGTTCATATAATAAAGGAGAATTAGCCTTAGGCTTAAACAAAAGTAAAAATGTAAACGAAGGCACCTTCGCATACGATCCCGTTAATCGCTTGGGGTATTATACAAGATGCGAGGGAAATAACAAAAATTCTCAATGTTATATATTCTTTGCAGAGTTCAAAAACAGTCAATGGAAAGAGATAGACAATCTAAAAATCGAAAGCCGCAAAGAACCAATCGGACACCCGTTTGTTATGCCTAACGGTAACAGAATCTACTTCACCTCCACTATGGAAGGCGGATACGGAAAATCCGATCTCTGGTACACCGATAAACTTCCCGACGGAACATGGAGTAAACCTATAAATCTTGGACGTGAAGTTAATACCGCCGGCAGCGAAGGATTCCCCTTTGTATCGGACGGATATTTGTTCTTCTCCTCCGACGGGCACCCCGGCTATGGAGGTATGGATATATATGCTTCAAAAATAGACGGAAATGTTCACGGTAAAGCAATTAATTTAGGATTGCCGTTCAATTCCTCCCAAGACGATTTAAACCTTGTTGAAAAATACGATTTATCGGAAGGAATGTTGGTCAGCGCCCGCCGCACAGCCAGCAGCGACGATATATTCAGATTCGAAGGATTCCCGTCTTTCTTAACGGCTTCGGGTAGTATTTATGACTCAATCACTCGTCTCCCCATAGCTAAAATTCCTATAGAAGTGAAAAAAGACGGTAAAATTGTAGAAAAATTAGAAGCCGACGAAAACGGCAAATATGTATTTTTCATTGAACCGGATTCGTCGGAATATGAATTATCAGCGTCGGTGATACGCTATAATCCGGCTACTTTTAAATACCGTTCCATTAAAGAGCGTTTCGGGAAATTGGAAAACTGGAACGTAGCCATGCTCGGCAGCGACGCATATATATCAGGTGTAGTTAGAGGACATGAACGCCTTAGAAATAACGACCATAAAGATCTCGGTCCTATAGCCGGAGTAAAAGTTGTAGTATATGAAAACGGAATACAGGTTAAAGTTGTTGAAACCAACAGTAACGGCGAATACCGTTTTGGAGATGTGAAAGAAAATACGAGATATACAATGAGATGCATTCCAGGAGAAGATTATTTTGTGGATTCTAAAGAATTGGAAGTCGGACTGATTACACAAAGTATAGAATTTTGCAGTGCAACAGGATACGATCTTGATTTCTCTCTGGAAAAATTGCAGAAAGAGATACAACTTAGCAATATTGAATATGATAATAATAAATTTACTTTACGTCCCGAAGCTATAGTGGAATTAAATAAATTTGTTGAGTTATTGAATAAGAATCCTCACATGAAGATCCAAATCCGCTCTCATACCGACAGTAGAGGATCCATCAGTTCTAATGATAAATTATCCAATAACAGGGCAAAATCAGTTGTTGATTATCTTGTATCTCAAGGTATTTCGTCTGGAAGGTTGTCATCGAAAGGATTGGGAGAAAGAGAATTGTTGGTTAAACCGGAAAGATCCGACGAAGATCGTCAGAGAAACCGGAGAACAGAGTTTACCGTAATCGGAACCACCGGAGAACAGTTATACGATACGAGAATGGCTGTAACACAATCGTTAACTACATATCAGCCTTATCCGCAGCAGCAACAGCAATATCCGCAACAGCAGCCTTATCCGCAGCAACAACAGCAATATCCGCAGCAACAGCAGCCTTATCCGCAGCAGCAACGTCCCTCGCAGCAACCGTATCAACAGCCGCAGTCGACCGGCAACCTGCAGAATATGCCTTACAGAGTGCAAGTACTTGCATCATCGACATATAATTTAAGTAAACCGGAATTTATTAAAATTAAACAACAGTTTAATTTGGATGTTTACGTAGAATCGGCAGCAAATGGAGTATATAGATATTTCGTTGGCGGCTTTAATACGATGGAAGAAGCGAAAGCATTGGCAAACAGGCTGAATAGCGCTTTAAAAACAGAATATTTCGCAAAGGCAAAATGAAAATAAATATATAAAAAGATGAAAAAAATATTAATATTAATAATAACGTTTTTACCCTTAATACTGTACGGACAAAACGACATACAGTTATCCCAACAGTTTTTAAGCAGGGTAAACTATAATCCGGCAGCAACCGGAGCGTCTAACTATATAAATGTCTTTTTATTGGGTCGTGAACAATGGCTTGGTTTCAGAGATGCTCCAAGTACTCAGGTGCTGAATGCTCATAATTATTTCAATAACATTAATTCGGGGATGGGACTTTCCGTAACAAATGACAGAATTGGTATAGAATCGTCGATTAATGCAAAACTGGCATACGCCTATTATGTTCAATTTGAGAACAGTTATTTGTCATTCGGATTGGGAGCGGGAATATTGTATAAAAATCTGGATACCGATAGATTCAGGGCAGAAACATCCTCAGTCTATGACGATGAGACTTTAGCAAGTTATATAGGCAGGTCGAATAAGGTTAATCCGGATTTCGATTTCGGAATAGAATATAATACCGAAAAATTCCAAATCGGAGCATCTGTAACTCATTTGAATCTGTCGCCAATAAAGATAGATAACCTTCAGTCGGGTCGTCATATTTATTTTTACAGTAAATACACGTTTCCTATAGATCTTGATTGGAAACTCGCACCGACAGTGGTGGTTAACATGAGCTCATTTCCTATTATGTCGTTGGATTTAAACACTATGGCATACTACAGAGAAAGATTTTGGTTCGGCGCTTCCCTTCGTGCAAGCGATGAGTTTGTGCTTGAAAGCGTGGTAGGAATAATAGGATTATATATTACGGATTTTCTGGGATTAGGATATTCTTATGACTTTAATATAGGTCCGATAGGCAGATATACCAGTGGCTCGCACGAAGTTTCTCTTCGTGCCAGAATCGGCAAAAGCGATACGGGCGGCGGTGGAAAAACTCCTCGCTTCTTCGAATAAGTATAGGTTTTACATGATTATTATATTTTATGTAGGGAGCTGTTTCAGTTATTTGGAACAGCTCTTTACCGTTTTGCGCCAGGGCTGTCTGGAAAGTAATTTTGCAAGCAGATAACGCAGATTTAACAGATTGGCACATTATATTCTTTATTTGATAATATGTTGCTTATTGTAATCGGTTCTTTTATTTATCGGCGTTCCCGTTACCGTTATTACGGTGTTGCCGGGCATACCGGATTTCTTTTTCATGGTTTTTGCATATTCTGCGGATTTGTTTCTCAACTCCTGCAATTCCGAATCGGAGATGTCGTATTTTGAAACTCCGATGTGCCGCAGGGTAATCCTGCAACCATTGCCGGACAGGGTTACGGACGACTCTTCCATATAATTATTGAATATTCTGTTAAAAATTACATCAATTTCGGAAATAAGATACTGACAGGGGTTCAAAACCCTGTCAGGGAACGCAAAGCGCAGAAAGGAGGGCACGGGTTACAAACCCGCGCCAGTGGAGAATGGCTTCACAACATCAGGCAAATAACCCGTAACTCGTAACTCGTAATTTATAATTCGTAATTTATAATTCACACTTGTCCCACGCTATATGTTCTATAAGCTCCGGGCGTGACGCCGTAGCGTTGTTGAAATTGGCGGTAGAAAGTGCGTCGATTGCCGAAACCCGATTCTATGGCGATAGCTTCCACAGTATATTTTTCGCTATGATTAGAGAGCAAATCGCGGGCGAATTTCAGACGTTGATCCGAGATATATTCAACCACTGAACATGAGAAATGTTTGTAGATAAGTTTCTGCAACCTCTGTTCGCTTATATTCAGCAGTTCCGCCAAAATTTTCCGGTTGAGTCCCGGGTTGGAGAAAATGCCGGTTTCGGTCATCAGTTGATTGAGAGCATTCAGCAAGTCATTATCACATTCCTGTTTCGATTCCGATTCCGATTTCCTCCGTGCAATTAAAGCCGACTGTAGTGTATTCATCAGTTTATCCTGTTCGAGAATCCGGGCTACAAGAATCCGGTTTTTGACGTCCAGACGGCGGGAATACACAATCCAAATGCCCAGAGCGACAAACAGCAGGCAGCAGCCCGTAAAATACAGCAGCATATATTTGCGGTGATAATCCTTTTCCATGACGAGCCTGTCATTCTCCAGAGTGAGTTTATCGACTTCATAAATTGTGTGCAGTTCATCGAGTTGCGCCGCCATTTTCACCCTGTTCAGCGAATCGAAATGATGATAGAGTTGGCGGTAAATGCTGTGACCCAGTGCGGAATTGTCCGTACTGTCGGCTATTTCGGCTTGCGCCTGCATAAGTTCGACGGTTACTACATCGTCCCATGGTTTGAAGTATGGCATAATCAGTTCGATCAGTTGCATAGCCCTGTCGTACATGCCTTGCCGGATATACAACTGCACCCTGCATTTGTTTATCATTACGGCGCCTGCATAACTTTCCGACACTGTCCGGTCGATTTTATGAAGAGATTCTTCCGCCCGTTGAAATTCTCCCAGGCGAACGTAAACCTCGGCGCTCATCACATAGTATTGAATCTTACAGGTAGGGATTCCCGTTTCCGGATTTTTTTGTTCAAAGTCTTTAATCTGCGATTCCCATTCGTTCAGTACAGGCAGGGCGGCAGTATATTCGCCGATATGCAGAATGGATTTACACAGAATACGAAAGGCTTCCGACATAAAATCCAGCACATGATATTCCTTGACGGTGCAGAATATATTGATAGCTTCGCGAAAACATTTTCGGGAGTCCTCATAGCGGTCGAGCGCATAGTAAGCCGATCCCATGGACATCTGGGCGATACCTTTGCCGAAAGGTATATTGTCTTCCTTAGCAAAGGTGTACATTTTTTCCGCTTCCTTTATAGCGGTTTCGTAATGATGGTTCAGGATGAGATACGCTATTTTTATATGGCTTATGATAAAATAGAATCTCCACATCTCGTGCTTGCTCCAAAACTCCATATCGGCAGGCATCAGTGGAAGATACTCCTCCCAGTGCTTGAGATTGTGATAGGTTAAGGCTTTCTGTGCCATTATAAAACTTTCCAGCTTTACATCCTGCATCTCGCGGGCATACTCGATGTATTCGTTAAGAAAGGCAAGTTGTTTATCCAGATCATTGAAAAATATGTACAAAACTTCCATTTTTTTATAAATTTCCCTCTTTTCCTCCATGTTTGCCGCAGGGAGCAGGGCGCGGAGAGAATCGATTTTGTGCTGTCTGCCGCCGTCATTGTCATCGGGACTTTGCGCAAAAGCCGACGACAATTGTCCGCACAATAAAACAAATACAGTCAAACAGCAAATCCACATTCGACCACAAACACGGTCGCTTTTTACTGACAGTTTGAATTTAGATTCCATTTTCTTAATCACTTATTAATTATATATGTTTTTTATTATTACTTATTTTTCCTTCCGAATCTGCGAAAATCTTTAAATATCCGCCTTGTTTATATTGCCTGTATCACTTATACCGTTGATATTATTGATATTGATTTCATGTCACTTTATATTTTCCGTATCTCAAAATGTCATAAAACTTCTATTTAACTGTTAAAATACTTCTTTCTACTGTTTTTCAGCCGTTTTCTTATCAACATTCGGACACAAATGTATAGAGATTTTTTGAATCTCACAAAAAAAAACATAAAAAATAACAGTCAGAATCATGAATCATTAATCATGAACGGAATGAAGCGAAGCGTTGACAATTTCCAACTTACAGCTTCTGACTTATCCTCCGTTCGGTGCAGCATCTCGCTGCACAACAGCTGAAAGCAGGCTTCTCCGGTACAGTCCCGCTGCCGTAAAGCCGGGATTTAAAGACCTTAAAGACTCTTAAAATTCGTGGTCGTCGGCAGTGTTGCAGTGCGCCGCTCTATTTTAAAGACCCTTAAAATCCTTAAACCCCTTAAAGACCTGACAGGGTTTTAAACCCTGTCAGGGGGCGCCTTCCAGGAGCGCAAAGCGCAGACTCGCCTTGTTGCGAAGCAGGTCTGCAAGCTGGAAACCCGCTCTTCCTCGTTTTCTAACAATAGTATCTACACAATATTTTTTCGATAGTATATTGGGAACTCCTAAAAACTGCTTTTTCGGCGTTCGACTTCAATTTTTAAATCCTCATTTACAATTAGTAAACTCCGGTTTAAAAATCTTGTCTGCCTTGAAAAATCGAGTTTTTAG
>JAISRS010000358.1 GCA_031273485.1 Prevotellaceae bacterium | reverse complement strand
CACGCGTCGCTATTCAGCGGTAGAATTACTTTGAATATTCCGTTATCTTTTTCCACTTTTACTTCGTTGTTGGTGAGCAGTAAAAATCTTTCCGATAGATTTGACAGACCTATTCCGTTGCATCCCGAAACTTCTATTTTTTCGTGTATGGGATTAGATATTATCAATTCGTTTTTGTTGTTTAGTACAATAGAGATTTTCATGTGATTATCGCTGTCGATCACATTATGTTTCACGGCGTTTTCGACCAGCGGCAACAGTGAAAGTACCGGAATCTGCAAATCCTGTTTTTTGGTATCAATATCTATATAAAATTCGAGTTTGTTGGCATAACGAATTTCGAATATATAGCGGAATGCTTCCAGAAAAATTAATTCTTCCCGAAGGCTTACCAGACCTTTCTTGTCGCTTTGCAAAATATAGCGAAACACTCCCGACAGTTTTTGAATATATTCCAGTGTTTGTTCTTTTTTTTCTTCCCGCACCAGCGCCGCAATGCTGTTAAGCGAATTAAAAAAGAAATGGGGATTGATCTGATTGGCAAGCGCATCGTAACGGCTTTGCAGATTTTCTGTTTTCAGCTGTTCGATTTCCAGTTCCTTGTTTTTATGTTCGGAATACATGGCAAACACATATCCTGTTAAAGTACAAAGCAAACACACTATCACAAACTGAAAAAGCAATATTCCGGTGAAACAATCAACGTGTTTGCACAGCGCAAGCGATATGCAAACATACATGGCATAAGCCGTTGTGGAGATCAGGAAAGTTTGCAGCAGTCGTTTTGAAAACAGGAGAGTAGTTGTTTTACGGATATTTATCGAAAGCAATATCCATATCAAAATGCAGAAAAAGATGTAGCGGAAAATGAAAAAGAAGATATATTCCAAATTTCCGTCGGGATTTTTCTTGTGCGGCAAATGCCACAACAGGTCTATGATATTGGGATAAATAATAAGCGTCCCCATGGTAACGCTTATTATCAGTATCATTTTGTTTGAAGCAAGACTGTTAAGCTGTTTCATTAGTATAATGCGTTTTTTTAATTTGTTGACTTTTTTTTCCCCTTTCGGGAGATGGGCTAATCTTCCGCAAGGAACGGGTACGAATAATCTGTTGCCGGAACAAGCGTTTCTTTAACGGTTCTCGGACTAACCCATCTTAAGAGATTCAGATAACATCCTGCCTTATCGTTTGTTCCCGAAGCTCTTGCTCCTCCGAAAGGTTGTTGTCCAACGACCGCTCCGGTGGGTTTATCGTTCACATAAAAGTTTCCGGCGGCATATTTCAATTTACATTTTGCCGTTTCAATCGCATAGCGGCATTTGGCAAAAACAGCTCCCGTCAGGGCGTATTGAGATGTGTTATCGCACAGTTCGAGCGTTTTCTCAAAATCCGCATCGTGATATACATATATGGTTAATACGGGTCCGAATATTTCTTCTTCCAAAGTCACAAAATGCGGGTCTTTGGTCGCTATCACTGTGGGTTGGACGTAATAGCCCGTTGATTTATCGCCTTTGCCTCCCGCAATCACTTCGGAGCTGTCCGACTGTTTCGCTTTTGCGATATATGACATTATGTTATCGAAAGATTTTTCGTCGATCACCGCATTGACAAAATTGCCGAACACATCGGGGATACCCTGTTTCAGTTCACCGGTTTTTGCTGCCAATTCCGCCTTTAAATCCGCCCAGATGGATTCCGGGATATAAGCTCTTGAAGCGGCGGAGCATTTTTGCCCCTGATATTCAAAAGCGCCTCTGATTAAAGCCGTCAGCAAAGCCTCCCTGTCGGCGGAAGGATGCGCAAAGATAAAATCCTTTCCACCTGTTTCTCCAACAAGTTTCGGGTAGGTTTTATATCTTTCCGGATTGTTGCCCACCGTTTTCCACATTTCGTTAAATGTGCGTGTAGAGCCTGTGAAATGGATTCCGGCGAGGTTCCTGTCGTTAAGCGTAACGGAACTTATCACAGAGCCTTGTCCGGGTAAAAAATTAATTACTCCGTCGGGCAAGCCTGCTTCCTGAAAGATTTTCATCAGATAGTAGTTCGACAGTATGGCTGTTGTTGCCGGTTTCCAAACCGTAACGTTGCCCATAAGAACCGGCGCCGCATTGAGATTTCCGGCAATAGACGTGAAATTGAACGGCGACACGCAATAAACAAAACCTTCCAGGGGACGATATTCCAGCCGATTTATTGCCTGATTATCGGAATTTGGCTGAATGGAATATATTTCGGAGGCAAAATATGTGTTGAATCTCAAAAAATCAATGATTTCACAAGCCGAATCGATTTCCGCCTGATATGCGTTTTTGCTTTGTCCGAGCATTGTTGCCGCATTGATAAGGTAACGATATTTACCGGCAAGTAACTCGCCGACTTTCAGCAGCACAGAGGCGCGTTCCTCCCACTCTAACTGCGACCACTGTTTGCGCGCTTCCAAGGCTGCCTCAATAGCTTGGGCGACTTCCGCAGTTCCCGCCTTATGATATGTTGCAAGGATATGAGAATGATTATGAGGCATAACAACTGTGCCGATATCGCCTGTACGCACCTCTTTACCTCCTATAATCAGAGGGATATCTATTGTGATTTCGCTTTGTCGTTTAAGTTCCGCTTTCAGGGCTTCTCTTTCTTTTGAGCCGGGGGCATAAGACAACACCGGTTCGTTTGCCGGTTGTTTAAATTTGAAGATTGAATTATTCATGTTAAATGTTTTAAAAAAATAGACAAATTAGACTTTAATTAAATAGTGACCTCTAAAAACTCAATGTTTCAAGGTGAACAAAATTTTTAAACCAAAGTTTATCCATTTTAAATGATGATTTAAAAATTGATGAAATTGACATCGAACGCCGAAAAACAGTTTTTAGAGGTCACCTGATGATTTACCACACAATGGCGACTCTGAAAGTTTCGGTGCCTGGGTGGAACAAACCGGTCATATAATCGCTCACATAAACCTTGAAAGCAATTGTTCCATCTACCGCTATATCATACGAATATTGAATGGAATAATATATTTCGCTCCCATCTCCGGCATCTTCCACTCCATAGACTGTGTAAGGCAAGGGAATTTGCACTTCCGCGCTCGTCCCGAAATCATTATACATATAAACAGATATGACGCCGTCCACATAAGGGACGTTGTAAAATACACATTCATAGTACGAGCCTATTTCGTTGAATTCTCCTCCTTTCAATTTCCAATCCCGTTCTTTGACTTCAAGATTTTCGGTGTACCAGTTTGTATCCGGCGTGTCATCTATTTGACAGGATACTGTTATTATAGCGAATATTGCTATAAACATAAATTTAATAGTTTTCATATTTCTTTTCTTTTTATAATTAATTTTCGATTGAATAATTTATTTCATTTTGTTTTCCGAAACGTCGAACAATCATTAACATTCCAAGCGTTTTTCCGGAGAAATCAAAAGTGTTATTGTCCGTTGCCGGATTACTTTTTCTCTCCGCCGGAACCCCTTCGGTTCTAACCTGTATCTCCGTCGAACTGTCGGCAGGAGAGGCTTGTGGATAATATCTGTTCATATATAATTTAACTTGTAAAAAACAAAATTATGATTGCAAAAGTAATAATTATTTTCACGTTATGACAAAATGCAGTAAAAAAATTGCTAAATCTTTTTTTGAGGCGCTATAGATTGAGTTCCCTCCGTTCGACGTAGCGATAGCCCGATTCGTTCGGCGTAGCCGTCATTGCGAGGCGCAAGTCGAAGCAATCCAGAAAAATAAAATATAAACCCCCGTTCGGCGTAGCGTCCCGCTACGCCGTGGCTAAAAGCGAAGCTCTTGCTTCGCAACAAAGTGGATCGCAAGCCGGAGTCCTGCTTTTAGCTCCGGCGTAGCGTCTCGCTACGCCGAACGGAGGGGACGGGTCACCTAACAGGTCAACTTTTTCAGCGTATGGGTAACCTAATGTTATTTATCCTTCATCACTTATTCCGATATAATCCATTTACCGCCTCTGTCAGCCCCTTCCCGTTTTATGATACCTTTTTCTTTGAGCTTGTCGATATGTTTTTGTATGGCGGATGTATTAATCTCCATTATTTTTGATAGTTGCTTCCGGGAAATTGTCGGATTTTGTTTTATCTGTTCCAATATTTTTTT
>JAISRS010000324.1 GCA_031273485.1 Prevotellaceae bacterium | reverse complement strand
GCCGAATTAGTATCAATTATTTGACCTATCAGTATCTCATCTCCTATAGTGATTATTTCTGCTACCATAATTATTTAATTAATTTTCGACAAAAGTACAATAAGTTTTGAATTTTGAATTTGAATTATGAATTTGTGGATAAAGAAAAATTCGGTTTAATCTGTTTGATTCGGTGATTGCGAAAAGCCCATTTTATTTTTTAAACGCCTTTCGCAGGCTGCGAAAATCCCATTTTGTTTTTTGAACGACTTTCGCAAGCTGCGAAAAGCCCATTTTGTTTTTAAACGCCTTTCGCAAGCTGCGAAAAGCCCATTTTGTTTTTTAAACGACTTTCGCAAGCTGCGAAAAGCTCATTTTGTTTTTTGAACGACTTTCGCAGGCTGCGAAAAGCTCATTTTGTTTTTAAACGCCTTTCGCAAGCTGCGAAAAGCCCATTTTGTTTTTTGAACGACTTTCGCAAGCTGCGAAAATCCTAAATCTTATTTTGAGATGCTGTGGAGACGACTATGTTCCCTTCGTTCGGCGTAGAGATAGCTCTTCGGGCTGCTTGGCGACTTTTTCGTTCGGCGTAGCAATGACGGCTACGCCGAATGAAGGGAACGTAGTAGTCGCCTCCCTCCATAGCGCTTCCAAATAAGATTTAGCCGACAAGATTCAAGTTTTTAGAGGTTACCATAATTCATAAAAGAATCCCGTCAAGTGTGACTATCAAATCATACCTGACGGGAATTTTTCTATTATGATGAGCATTTATTTTCCGTAAGTAATTGTGTCCTTATAGAAAATATTACATAATCCCTCCGTTGTTAAAACTCTTAAAGGGTATTAATGTACAGTACCAAAGCATCAAGTTCTTCCTTGCTCAAATTTGTCGTAACTCCATGCTTATCTTCCCGATTAAAAGTAGTAAGCACTTCGTGAAGCGTTGTTGCTCTTCCGTCGTACAAGTAAGGGGCTGTACGCCATATTTCCCGCAAAGAAGGCGTGTCGAACAATCGTCCTTTATCTTCGCCGTCGCCTGTTCCCACATCGTATTTTTTCTGATCGGTCAGGTATTCGCCACTGTGACACAGAATACATCCGGATTGTTCAAATAATTTTTTCCCTTTTTGTTTAGAGTCTTTTTTCTTGTATTCGGACAAATAAGGGCTTTCAAGCGGCTTCAACTGTTTCAGATAATCGTCCATATCGGTGGCAATTGTTTCCGGCTGAGTGGTCTGGAGCGTATGCAGGATACCGTTTCGCACCGCTTTTTCCGCCGATTCGCGTACGCCTGTTATCATGCAGGGAGGAGTAACATGCGAATAAAGCAGGCTCTTGGTATTTTTAGGATTACCCAGACCGTCGTTTTGCTGGTCCCAGTTCAAACCGTCGATTCGTCCGTCGGGGTGACACGACGCGCAACTTTGCCACTGCTGGTAACAGATTGAGGCGTCATAAAAAGCAAGTTCCCCACGGCGAACAGCGTCTAAATCCGGCTCGATTCCAAGCGGCAACACTTTTGAAGGCTCATTTGCAGTGGTTGAAATCTGCTCCAAAAAAGGAGAAAAATAACTGCTCACAATAATTTTATCTCCCGCAATGACTACGTCACGGGGAGAACGTCCTTGCAAAGCGATGCGTTTTTTGAACGGTGAAACAAAGGATAATGAAGCGCTTAAATCCTCTTTATTCCGTATATATGCGTCTTTTGTACTTCCGTCGAAGAGCGCTGTAAGATTCTCGTGTAAAAGTTTCCCGTCGAGTATCATCAATTCGTGCGTACCCGAAAGAGCGATGTATAATTTTTGGTCTTCGCCCGCACAAATTCCGGCGGGATTGGCTGCTCCATGGTCAACATCGTCCAGCAAAACGGTAGCATAAACCGAATCTTTTTTTCGGTCGATAATACTCAAAGCATTTGTATTCACCCATCCTCTGTCCAGTTGAGTAATCGGAACATTGTATCGCGACAGCAGGTGAACGGCATACAGATAATTGCCGTCGGGCGAAAAAGCAAGTCCTGCTACCGATTGCGCTCCGTTGGGCAGAGTTATATTCGAGCGTACCGTATTGGATTGCAGGTCGATTAATGTGATTTGCGCCGCCAAAACAGAATCGGTTGCCGCTTGAGCCGGAAGGAAATTAGCCACAGCCAGGGTCGTTCCGTCGGGCAACAAGCACAGGGTACGCGGTTCGCGTACGGCAGGAATGGAGGCGATTATCTTCTTTTTCGACAGGTCAATTGCGGAAATTGTATTGGAAAAACGGTTTGCCGCATACAGCAGATTTCCATCTTTCGACAAAGCCATTCCTTGCGGAGTATGCCCGATATTGGTAATCGCCTTACGTTTTTTATTCTCCAAATTGATGATTTCTACAGAACCTTTCGCTCCTCCGCAACTCACATAAAGAGTGGCGCCGTCGGGCGAAATAAGTATATTATTAGGATTCTGTTTCAAATCGATGCGTTCCGAAGTTTGACCGGTTTTAAGGTCTGTAACGGCAATTGCCTTATCGCCGGTTAAAACCGTATAGACAATATCACGGTTTTTATCCACAGCCATAGCTCCGGGAGAAAGATAGTTCGTCTGCTCGGAGGAAAAACAAAACACTAAGAAAAGAAAAACACAATATTTCATTATATCTAAATTTGTTCAACGGACACAAAACATTCTTCGCCGTATTTAAATTGCCGTATGTCGGGATTTCCGAATTTTTATAGAAACTGTTGTCGATATTTTCATCGGAAAATAAAAATATAAACGTCAATTAAAAAATCGCTTATCTGCACGGCGTCGTTTTTATTATAACAACGATTGTTCGACGAATGTTATGCGCGCATATCTTTTTGTTTATTATTTGATTTTAGAGGTTATATAAAATTTTGTATTTTATTTTCCCAGAAAATAATCATTAATAGCTTTCACCTGATGACGTACGGATTCGTTATCATGCACATTTGCCACTTCCGAGATTATTGCGCCTTTGCTGCCTGCAAATTGCCAGTGATGCGAATACACTCGTGACAGAGGGACAAAGTCGCCGGGGAGAGCTTTCACTGCATTTTTCACGGTTACTCCGCCCGTATGAATTGCCGGAACTTTAATATCGGGGAAAGACGCCAAATTATCCTCGCCTTCTCCAACGATATAGCTCAGACCGTTGCGTACCAGCCAGCCTTCCATTTTTGCCGGAAGATTACCGGCAGGTTTTTCGTGCCAGTGTTCGGGCAGCATTTGGTTTGGCAACAAAAAGAGATCCTGCAACATATAGAGGTCTTTTGTGTCGTTGACATACATAATGGCTGCAAGTCCGAGTTCCGTAAACCGACCTGTTCCGTAGTCGCTAACCCAAAGTTGGGCGCGTGTTTTTTCGGTGACGGTATAGTTGTAATACTTCATCAACCGGAGAACGGCATCTTTAGCCGCTTCTTCATTAAATTTTCCATCAGTGTAGAAATCAGCATTGTTGAACACTAATGAATCTTTAGTACATTTTCCACAACAGGAGGTGGATGAGGCACAAGATTTTTCTTTCTTATCTGCCACTTTGCTCTTGTTACTTTGCGAACAAGCTGCAATCAATACCGCTAAAACGGCTATACTTAATAACTTTTTCATGTGATAATTAATTTGTTTTTTTAATAACATTAATAATATTTGTTTTTTATTGTAAAAAAATTCAGGCGCAAATTTAATTATAAATTTATATATCATCACAATTAAATTTTTATGTAATATCGTTTTTTTTCGTAAAATTTTAATTATTCTCTTATAAACAGATGTTTATACAAAAAATACTTTGTGAAAATTTGTGTAAATTTCATAAGGTTTTATTAACAATTTACGCTAATTGTTAATCTAACAAAGCTAATTAGATCATGTTTTGCCTTATATCCTTTTAAAGTCGTGGAGGTCTTTAAAGACCTTCACGACACAGTCGGATATCTTTAAAAATAAAGAAGATTACTTGTCCGGCAATCCTCCTTCATAATTCTTATACGCTTCTTCCATAGCTTCATAAAATTTTTCTCCGAATTTTCGGATAATCGGTTCTTTTAAGAATCTGAACACAGGTATTTTTTCTTTTTTACCCAAATCTCTT
>JAISRS010000315.1 GCA_031273485.1 Prevotellaceae bacterium | reverse complement strand
ATCGGCGGCATCACCAACAACGCCGAACAGTCGCGCGAGTTCGACATCCGCCTCGATTTCCTGCCTCAAGGCAAAACCTTCCGCCTGACCTCCTTTGAAGACGGTCTGAATGCAGGCGTCCAGGCAATGGATTACGATATTCGCACCCAGGAAGTCAAACACGGCGACACAGTGCATGTCACCATGGTACGCAACGGCGGCTGGGCTGCAACGCTGTCGGAACTGTGACGGAAGACGGAAAGCAGAATTTAACAGGCTGTTACCTTTCTTTATAAGGTAACAGCTGTTTACAAATAAGGTAAATACAATATATATGGAAAGTAAAAGAATTACAAAGCATATTGACAGACTTCTTTTAGACCCGAATAATTATCGGTTTATTGACAAGTCCGAATACAGGATTGTTCCGGATGGACAAGTATCCGATGACAGGATACAGCAGCGAACATTTAATTTCATTGCTGGAAAAAGCAATGAGAATATCAGCGACCTGATTATTAGTTTTAAAACCAACGGTTTTCTTGATATTGACCAAATACAGGTAAAGGCTGTCGGAGATAAATATCTTGTTTTGGAAGGGAATCGCCGTGCTGCAACTTTAAAGTTTCTTTATGAAGAGTTTAAAAGAGGAAATGATGTTGGAAAATTGACCGAAAGCGATTTTAAAAGCATCAATATTGTTGAAATAACGGAAGAAGACCCTGCCCGGCATTTAATTACCATGGGACTACATCACATTAGCGGGAAAAAACGGTGGAGCGCTGTAAACGAATCGCAATTAGTTTCGGATTTACTGAACAAATATGATAAAACAGAAGACGAAATTTGCAATTCTTTGGGAATAACCAGACAAAAGTTTCGCAGAAACTTACGCACCTTATCTCTAATCGGACAATATAAAGACAGCGATTTCGGCGACCAGTTCAAAACTGAAATGTACACCATTTTTGAAACTGTTATTGAAAATCCGGTAATGAAAGGTTGGATTGGCTGGAATGATGCAGATTACAATGCCTCAAATACAGTCAACAGAGAACGTTTTTTTTCATGGATTTCGCAAACGGAAGAAATTGAAATAAATGACAGCGGGGTAGAACACCCCGTTATCAAAGAACCCATTATCAGTCAGTATAGGCAAATCAAAGAACTGGCGGCTTTCATAAACGATGAAAAAGCAGTAGAACGAATGGAAAAAAGTCGGAGTATAACAGAAGGATATACATTAAGCGATGAAGTCGGAGAAACAAAACTCAAAAACGCATTGAGTAATATAAAAACCGATGTTCAGGCTGTTTTTAACTTCAGCGAATACATGACAAATGAAGACTTTTCGGAAGTATCGAAATTGAAAGATAAATTAGACAAATTAACGCCTGCAAGTTTTGCCGCAATCAAAATAAATGAAAAAAATACCGCAAGATATTTTCGAAACGTTCATAAACATTTCGAAAGTGTAAGTATAATACAATACAGAAAATTATACGGTATTAACATAAAACATCTGTCGCATATCAACATTTTTGCGGGAGGCAATAACCTTGGAAAAACTTCTATCCTGGAATCACTTTACTTATTATCCCAACTTAATGATATGAATGCTCTTTTTGAACTGGAGAGATACAGGGGGAAATTTTATAATGAATTTCAATCTAAATGGCTTGATAAAAATATTGCAGACAGAATTGAAATTTCAGGAATTTTTAACGGTGTTACCTCTGATATTTGTATCCAAAAAGAAGATACAACAGAGAATATTGATAAGACCGATTATTTATCTACAATAAAAGTTGAAGCACGGGTTAATGGAACGGATTTAGACAGCAGTGTTCATTTGTATGGCAACAGAGAGCCTGATTTACGATATGCAAAAACGCAGATACTTTGTCAAGGTTCTTTTACAAGTCCGTACAGGTATAATATTGACTTATTAAGCAGAGCGCATAATCATGCCATCCGTGAAAAATATTTTGACGATATTGTTGATTTTATTCGTGAACAGATGGATTCTTCCATTGAGAAAATAGATTTGGTGGAAAACAACCGTTTCATGGTAACTTCAAACAAATTAGATACCGCAATTGATATAACCAAGTATGGAGAAGGAATGCAGCGTGTGTTTGAAATAGCGCTTCTGATGGGATATAATGCCAATGGAATACTGTGTGTTGATGAAATCGATTGCGCCATTCACCATTCGCTGCTGGTTAATTTCTCGAAATTTCTTCAACAGTTAGCCGACAGGTTTGGTGTTCAGGTTTTTTTATCAACACACAGCAAAGAGTGTATTGATGCATTCATCGAGGCAAAATATAATGATAACAAAAATATTACAGCATATTCACTTACTGATGAAGCCGGGAAAATCACATGCAAATATGTGAACGGAGAACGTTTGGAGTCTTTAATTCAATCTGTCAACTTTGATATTCGATGATTATGGCTAAGAATATTATTTTTATACTGACAGAGGGCGACCACGACGCGGCATTCATCTATCGGATATTAAAAGCAAACGGGATGACAACCAATCACAGAATTGCCGTTAAAGATTATCCTTTTCCGTTAAATGAATTGATTCGGAACAGAATATCATCAATTCCGATGGAAGAATTGAATATGGAAGTAGCGCGCTCAAGATTTTTACCTTCATATATCATGCAAACAGGCGATAATATAATATCTGTCTATAGAGTTGGAGGTGATTCAAAAGAAAGAGTTAGAATTGATTTTATAAAGGCTGTCAATGCACTGAATATTTCAGATCCCGACGCTATTCAAGCATTGAAAGACACACAAATATCCATACTGTTTTTTTTCGATGCCGACGATAAAGGTATCAACAGAAGAATGGAACAAATAAAGAAAGAATTAAAATCATCTTTCTCCGAATCCGAAACGGATAATATTGAGAAGTTGGTAAACAGGGAAATATTTCCTGTCGAGAATATCAATGTGGGAGGGTTTATATTTGTCGAACCGGGAAAAGAGACCGGACTGCTGGAAGATATTTTGATACCGTTGATGAAACAGGGAAACGATGATATTTTTTGCGCAGCGGAAACTTTTCTTGAAATTCACGAATCAACGGTTTTATTCAAGGGCAAAATAACATACGACAAAACTAAAACTGTAAAGAAGAAAATAAATGAGAAAAAATATGCCCATAAAAAATCATTGGTTGGGACTGTCGGACAATTACAAATGTCAGGCAAATCAAGCACCGTCTGCATAAGTGATGCAGATTATTTGACCGAAGAAAAAATAAAAACAGATACAACTTGCATGGATATTTATGATTTTATTAAAAAAGCGCTAAAGTAAAAATTACGAATTACGAATCTCTCTCGCTCGCGCGGGTTTGTAACCCGTGCCACAGCGTCTGTTTCCTGCTGTTCCACGCGCGGATTGCAAATCCGCGCGAGCGGTTTCCTTATAAGGCGCCGCTCGCGCGGATTTGCAATCCGTGCGAGGTCTTTAAGGACCTTAAAGTCCTTAAAGACCTTAAAGACCTCGGCGGAGACGCACGGATTGCAAATCCACGCGAGCGGTGGGTTAAAAAATCGTTCATCGTTCTCAAAAGATAAATTTTGCAATTCATGTATTTTGACTAACTTTGCCCCCACGATAAAATTTTGAAACAGGCTTAAATTAACTGATAATAAATCTGAATCGGTTTGATTAGCCTGATGATTCGGTCAATAAATAAATTAATTATATATATGAAAACAATACCAGACAATTGGAGCAAACTACCGTTTGCGTATTATCCCACTAATTACAACGTGCGCTGTTACTACCGCGACGGAAAGTGGGGAGAACTCGAAATTTCCTCGTCGGAGCAGATAGTCATACACATGAGCGCCTCGTCGTTACATTACGGGCAGGAATCGTTTGAAGGTCTGAAAGCCTTCTGCGGACAGGACGGGAAAATAAGAATATTCCGCTGGCAAAACAATTGGGAACGAATGAATTTCTCGGCGCGGGGAATACTCATGCCGGAAGTCCCGAAAGAGATTTTTGAACAGGCGGTGAAAGACGTTGTGCGTCTGAATCGGGAATTTATTCCGCCTTACGGCACGGGAGCTTCCCTCTACATTCGTCCCTTGCTGATAGGCACGGGCGCAAGATTGGGCGTAGCGCCTGCCGACGAATTTCTGTTTATGATATTTGTCGCTCCCGTGGGACCGTATTTCCCCACAGGATTCAAAGCTGTGGACGTTAAACTTGTAAGAGATACGGACAGAGCCGCTACTTTAGGCACAGGACAGTATAAAGTGGGCGGAAATTATGCCGCTTCACTTGCGTCGGGACAAAAAGCTCACGAAGAAGGCTTCAAAATGGTCTTATATCTCGACGCCAAAGAAAAAAAATATATCGACGAATGTGGTCCGGCAAATTTTTTCGGCATCAAAGGAAACTCCTACGTCACCCCCAATTCATCGTCGATACTTCAATCCATCACTAATTTAAGTCTGTGCACCTTAGCCGAGGAGTTAAGATTGAAAGTGGAACGAAGAAAAGTCCCCGTTGAAGAACTGTCGGACTTTACGGAAGCCGGAGCCTGCGGAACCGCCGCCGTAATCACCCCCATCAGAAGTATCAGCGATAAGGAAAAAGGTAAAATTTATACCTACGGCAACGAACCGGGCGAATGGAGCGTGAAACTGTACAAAAAACTTCAGGCAATTCAACTCGGCGATGAAAAAGACAAGTATGGCTGGGTAACACTACTGTGATTTACGGCGACGATATGAACGAAATACTCAACAATATCAAAATTATCCGTCGGCGGATGGAAACGGCGTGCAAAAAAGTCGGAAGAGATGCCGCTTCCGTGAAACTGTTGCTTGCAACAAAGACCGTTCCGCCGGAACGAGTTCGGGTTGCAATTGAAGCAGGCGAAACTTTAACAGGTGAAAATAAAATGCAGGAATTTGCATTGAAAAATCCCGCATTATCCGATCTGAAATATGAACGCCATTTTATAGGACATCTCCAGACAAACAAAATCAAAGACATTGTTAAATATGATGTTCACTGCATTCAATCTTTGGACAGTGTCGAACTTGCGCAAAAGCTCGACAAACGCTTTCAGGCTGAGGGTCGCTCCATTGACGTAATGATACAGGTTAATACCTCATTCGAGCAAAGTAAATCCGGCTTGGAACCCGATAATGTGACGTCTTTTATCAAAGAATTGAAAAACTACGATACCCTGAAACTTAAAGGATTCATGACAATAGGTCTTTTCGATTCGGATGAAGACGCCGTCCGTCAATCGTATGTCAGGTTGAGAGAAATAAGGGATCACGCCCTGTCCGGCGGACTTATATCGCCCAACAGCAGCGAACTGTCGATGGGAATGAGCCACGACCTCGAAATTGCAATAGAAGAAGGAGCTACAATAGTAAGAATAGGCTCCGCAATATTCGGAACGAGAGCGATATGAATTATGAATTATGAATTATGAACGATGAACGATGAAAAACGCGAAGCGAAAAAATCCTTCGGATTTTTTAATTCGTGTAATTCGTAAAAATCCGCAGGATTAAAAATTCGTGTAATTCGTAAAATCCGCAGGATTTAATTCGTGTTAATTCGTAAAAATCCTACAGCGTTAAATATTCGTGTAATTCGTGTAATTCGTGGATTAAAAAATAACCGTGGATTAATTCGTGTAATTCGTAAAAATCCGCAGGATTTAATTCGTGGATTAAAAAAAAATCGTGGATTAAAAAAAAAATCGTGGATAAGAAAAAATCGTGGATAAGAAAAGTAATTTAAATATTTCAATAAATAAAATTAAAATGAAAACAAAAGCTATTTTATTTCTCCTTGTTTTATTTGCCGGTTGTACATTGATCGGTACAAGGACTATTACCGTCAACGGGATT
>JAISRS010000263.1 GCA_031273485.1 Prevotellaceae bacterium | reverse complement strand
AAGTTGATGAGCGGCGTGCTGTTCGTGTATGTATATTTTTTTATTCATTCTTTATTTTTTCAGGAAATCCTTTGTAAATAATAAAGATACGATATGTCAAAAAGATTGTAACAGCTATTATGCCTGTAGCAAAAAAACAAGTCCAAAAATGCCCGATTAATTTTGACAATCCATATAAATCTCCAAACTTAGCTAATGAATAAGCTGAAAAATTGGTAACAATGTCAAATATGGAATTTAATAAAAACAAAGAAAAAATTACTCCAACCACGAAGTAATTCCGTATCCTTTTTGTCTTTAAAATTAGAAACCCCAGGATAGCGATTATTAAGTCCCTGAAATCAGGATTTCGTAACCTATCAGACCTTCATATTTGACCGCTGTGTCGGGAACAGGTATGCTTCCGAAAGTCGTTGCCGTTTTTTTAAACGTTTTCTTGCCGACAGTCATTTTTTTAAGAAGTCCTGTTGTCGTTTGAATTATGTTTTTGTCTGCTCCCATAACTTCCGCACTTTCCTGTTTTTCAACTGTTTTTTCAAACCTCCCCGTCCTTTCCGCCATTCTTACGTGCGCCCTGCAAAATCAGGTTTCGGGCATTTTTGTAATCGGTATAGAAGGCGGGGGTGGACGTTTTGAACTTTACGATGAGTTTGTCCAAGCCGTCGTAGAGGATGGAATCCGCTTCGGCAAAGGCTTTTACCAGATTGCCGGTGTACTGCTTCTTTTCCACAATGACGTCACGTGGCTGGGCGAGCGCCGCCTGAAAGTCGGCAATCGACTGTTCCAGTTCGCTGCGGAGCGATACATCCACGCCATACGTTTCCAGTTCGTTCGCGTGCCGGTTCATCTCGGCGGCGATGGAACGTGCCGTCGCAATGGCTTCGACGTCGTGCAGGCGGTAAAGCGTGTGTTTGTTGATGTTGGTTTTCACGAGCAGGTCGTTGTTTTTCGTCTTGAAGGCGTACCTGTACATCAATCCGGCGACCGTTACCGTGGTTTGCACCATCTTTGTTTCTAATTCGTTCTTGGTCTGCGATACGCCTTTGGATTTGGCGTTTGTTTGTCGGAGGGCTTCTTCGTCAATCACATCAATGATGTTGTGTAGTTCGCCTACCGCGTCCACGAAAGCGGGAATATGTCCGTATGTGCTTTCGTACTTCACGCATGTATCGTATGTGCTCTGATACATGTTTCGTTTGGCATTCTGCTTGTCAGTCATATCTTTAAATATTATTTTACATTAATTAAACACTATAAAATTTTTCCGCAAATATAGAAAATATTTTTAAAAAAATGGATGATGTTTTTTTTAAAAAAACAATTTTTTCTGAAACAATTTCTATTTACTTTCGCACAATCGACATTTCATCCGACACAATGACAGTTTACACCCGCGCAATCGCCATTTTACCTGACACAATTGCAGTTTCACCTGACACAATTGCAGCTTACTCCCGCGCAATCGCCATTTACTCCCGCGCAATCGCCATTTACTTCCGCGCAATCGCCATCTCACCTGACACAATTGCAGCTTCACCTGACACAATTGCAGTTTACTCCCGCGCAATCGCCGGTTTACCCGACATAATTGCAGTTCGCACTTGAATAACCGCCGGTTACATTCGCATAATATGTTTTTCCATGAAATATTATTTAAGATAACCTCTAAAACTGCTTTTTCGGCGTTCAATGTCAATTTTATTAATTTTTAAATCCTCATTTACTATGGGGTAAACTCCGGTTTAAAAATCTTGTATGCCTTGAAAAATCGGTTAAATCTTTTTTGAGCCGCTATGGAGAAATGGACTACGCTCTGCTACAAATCCCCCCTGTAAAAAGACACCCATATCATGTCGATCGAGCGCAGATTATGGGAGACATTTCATTAATAACCGACAATGTCATTTGTAGCGGAGCGTAGTTGACACCTCCCATCCCAGCATATCAAAAAAAGAATTAATATCTCTTTTTTGATATTTTTTTGATCAAATTTTGCTTATATCGTAAATTATATTTTGAGATTTATATCAAATTTAATTCGGGTATTAATGATTGTAAATGAGTATTAAAAACTATATGCGTATATGAGCAAAACGGTTTTTCGACAATCTGTTTTCGATTAAAATATTGTGATAAGGTATATCAAAATCGAAGTAAAATACTACCTTTGCCGACATTAATAAAAAAATTGAATTAGTTTTATGGGTGATACTATTGTTACAGCTGGAAGTAAAATTAAAGCTATTAGAGAATCAAAATCTATAAGCAGAGAAACTGTTGCCGAACGTACAGGCTTAACGGTTCAACAAATTGAGTTAATTGAAGGCGGCGAATCCCTTTCCTTATCTCCAATGATTAAGATTGCAAGAGCATTAGGCGTCAGGTTGGGTACCTTTTTAGATGATGTCGAATCGGATGGTCCTGTTGTTTGCCGCAAGGAAGACCAGAATAAGGGAGTAAGGTTCAATGCGTCGAAAAACACTTCAAAACACTTGAATTACTATTCTTTAGCGAGAGCAAAATCGGGAAGATACATGGAGCCGTTTTTTATAGACATCAACAATACGGCAGGCGACGATTTTACTTTCTCGTCACATGAGGGAGAAGAATTTATATATTGTTTGGACGGCGCTGTTGAGGTTGTTTACGGGCAAAAAAGTTATGAACTTAATCCGGGCGACAGCATTTATTATGATTCCATAATAGAGCATCGAATTCAGGCAATTAACGGCGCAGCAAAGATATTAGCCGTTGTTTATACCCCTGTATAATTGTCCTTGTCGGGTATTCCTTTTTTCGAGATTTTTCCCGAAAAGAACCAGTAACTGGTCATTGCGTAAAGAACACCATGCAGGTACAGCCAAATAACGTGGAGGTACCTCTCCGGCAATACGTTCAACGACAATATCCGGTCGCAGTTTTTCAACCGCATCGGTTATGAAGTCGATATATTCGGGTACGTTAAAAATGTGAAAATCGGAAGGATTCTTCAAATATTCTGCGGTCATTACGGTGTTTTTCAACAGTTGAAGCTGGTGAAATTTTACGGAATTTATGGGGAGTGAAGATATGATGTCGATTTCGTCGAGCATCTCTTGTTTTGTTTCCCCCGGAAGTCCGAACATCAGGTGGATGCCGGTTCTTATGCCCCGTGACGCCGTTTCTTTTATTGCTTTGCGGGAACACCAGAAATCATGTCCGCGGTTAATACGTCGAAGAGTTTTATCGTAACAGGATTCTACCCCGTATTCGACGGCTATATAATATTTTTCCGATAATTCTGCCAGATAATCAAGTTTTTCGGAATCGACGCAATCGGGGCGCGTACCTATAACTAATCCCACGACGGCGGGATGTTCCAATGCTTCGGAATAAATTTTTTTGAGATGATTCAAAGGAGCATAAGTGTTTGAATACGCTTGAAAATAAGCCACAAACTTTTCCGCATGACGATATCGTCCGGCATGAAACTCTATACCCTCGTTTATCTGTTGCGTAATTGTCTTTTGCGGAACGCAGTACGACGGATTAAAACTGTTATTATCGCAGTATGAACATCCGCCTTTGCCCAGAACCCCATCTCTGTTTGGACATGTAAATCCCGCATCTATAGTTACTTTCTGTATTCTTTGTCCGAATCTTTTCCGGAAATATCCGGCGCTTGTATTAAACCTGTCATTCATCTGTGTTTACAGTTTTATTTGCAGAACTTATATAGCTTTATAATCATATAATCCGCTAATTAATTTTTGTGCAAATGTAAAGAAATAGTGAATAACGGCAACTATATACCTCTGCCGGAAAAACCCGCCGCATCTTTAGGAAACCTCTAAAAACTCGATTTTTCGACGTTCGACTTCAATTTTTAAATCCTCATTTACAATTGGTAAACTCCGGTTTAAAAATTTTGTCTGCCTGGGAAAATCAAGTTTTTAGAAGTTCCCAATAGTGAAGTCCCCATCCCCCAAGTTAAAAACGTCGCAGCGGTTCACAGTTCATCGTTCCTTTCGCAGTTCATTTTATTTTTATAATTTTGCGGCGGTTTTTATAATTTTATCATTGAATATGAAACTGAGAATATTGTTTACATACTTGTCATTATTATTGTTGTTTGTGCGTACGGTTGACGCTCAGAAATTGTGTAATATCAATATAGAAGAGGAGGAATTATCTTTCAAAAGTCACGAAACTCTGACATACGCAGCCTCCTATTCGTGGGGATTTTTATTTACCGATGTGGGGGAAGTTGTTCTAAAAATCAACAAAACCAAGCTGTTTCCCATAGAATATCATGTGACGGCAGATGCCAAAACATATAAATTCTATGACCGTTTTTTTAAAGTGCGGGATTTTTACGAATCGAAATTTATTATCCCTGATATGCGCTCGATTTATTTCTATCGCAATATTCTGGAAGGGGACTATACCATGAAAAATACATACAATTTCGATTGGGAAAACAACAAAATCAATGCCGTCATCCAAAGACAGAAAGCTCCCGCCAAAAACATCGAAATCAATCTCAATACTTGCACCTTGGATGTCCTTTCATATTTTTATTATCTGCGCAATCTGGATTTTAGCGATGCCTGTCCAAACAGTGTCTATGTGATTTCCATCGCCCTTGATCATGAAGTTTACAGCATAAAATGCCGTTTCCTCGGCAAAGAACAGAAAAAAATCAAGGCATTGAAAACTAAAATCAATTGCCTTAAATTCGCAGTGGAAGTAATTGCCGGCAACGTTTTTAAAGGCAACGAAAGCATTACCATGTGGGTATCCGACGATAAAAACCATATCCCTCTGGAATTGGAATCTCCCATCACCGTAGGAAAACTCAAAGGACGCATCCTGAAACACGAAAATCTAAAATATCCGCTTAACATTGTCGAATGATTTGGACATGGATTCATCGTTCATTTTTGTCACCGAATTAAACAAATGGAACGAATTTAAAATCCTGTGGATTTTTTTACGAATTTCCGCGAATTTTTTTCTACGAATTACACGAATTTTTTCTTTGTCGCCGAATTATTTTAATACCAAATCGCTTTCAAAAAGCATAAAATAAACCTGTTTTCGGATTACTTCGGCTTGTGCCGTCGTAATGACGGCTATGCCTGTTAGGGGGCAGCGCGATTTCTCAATTCTCAATTCTCAATTCATAATTCATAATTATATTCCTACCCTTAGCGTTGAAGCGCGCCCCTAACAGGGTTTAAAATCCCTGTTAGGGTTTGAGAGGCGGGGGAACGACAGCCCGAAGGGCTTAATGCCGCCGCAGAGAGGTTAATTCAATGATGTCGCTCGCGCGGATTTGTAATCCGTGCGTCCCCGCCGAGAGGTATAAGGACTTTAAGGTCTTTAAGGATTCTAAGGACTTTAAAGACCTTAAAGACCTTATTATCCGCGCGAGCGGCG
>JAISRS010000229.1 GCA_031273485.1 Prevotellaceae bacterium | reverse complement strand
CCTAACTAATCACTATCCACTAGCCACTAACCACTTTTACGGCACAATCGCCATCATTATGTCGGACGTGGGGCCTTCGAGGGCACCGCGCGCGATGCGCCACGACACGACGAAGTAGAAACGCTTGCCCCTGTCCGCCTCGTCAAACAGAAGCTTCAGCGGCGGTTTCGTGCTCTCCGAGACGTTCACCAGTTCCGCGATGCTCCGGGGCGCGTGGTCGAGGAGCGCCCAGCGCAGCACGAAAAAGCCGACCTTTCGCGGCTTGCCCGCCCGCTTCATCCCATGCCCCCAGTACATAAACGAGAGTTGCCTAGCTATCGCGGTAATCACGATAACTATCGGGATAGTGTCGGGCACGGACGTTTCGGTGTGCGTCTTCTTGGCGTTGTGAAGGTGCGCCATGGCCTTGTCCTCCAGCGTGAGCCTGGGGTTGTGAAAAAGATGCTCGTAGCCGTAAGCGCGAAACGCCTTTTCAAGAGTTTTTCGTGCCGCCCTTCTCACCGCGGCGGCCGCCCCGCCGCCCACCTGCATCGCGTCAGAGGCGGTGTTGAAGGCCGTTAGCGGCGCGAAAATAGTCTTTTTCGGGCTGGGAATGCCCAGCCTCACATGATTCGCGTCCAGGAAGTCGTAGACTTCATTCGCCGTATCCTTGAACTCGATATAGTTTAACCTGAAAAAATTAAACATAAGTTTCCTCCGTTCCGTATATGGAACACCGGCGTAAAAGACCAGTTCCAGCCTGTGTGCGGCAGGTTTTAGTCCCGTTTTCGCCGTTTCGTTACTAACCGCGTCCCGACCTAAGTACCAATACATAGACTCTATGTAATAGTACTTAGACTCTATGTATTAGTACATAGCCCCTATGTATTAGTACATAGCACCTATGTAATAATACATAACTTTTATGTATTGATACATAGCCCCCATGTACCAATACATAACTCCTATGTATTGGTACATAACTCCTATGTACTAATACATAGTTCCGTTCACGGCTTGCGCTCCCATTATGCCGCCCAAATCCAAAACGTGTCAAGCCAGTGGTCAGTGGTTAGTGGGAAGTGAAAGATGTTAGGCGAGGGGGGCTGACTAAAGGTGATAGTTGCTGGTAGGTGAAATCAGAATAATTGAACGCCGCTGGCTAAAGGTGAGGAGGCGGCAAGCCGCCAATGAGCAGTGAGCAATAATAAGAGTATCGGCGCCCTGAGCTAATGTCTTCAAGACAAGCCTCCAGCGTTTACGCTGGGGGCTTTGTTGAGTACTATTGCGATGAAGAACTTGTGGGGGGCCATCTCTGTATATTATTTTCTATACTCTGAGGATTCTTAAAATTATCTGATTTATTCTCACTTAACTTATTCTGAATTTCTGTGGTACATAAAGTGGAAATAATGCCAAGTAATATGCCAATGATTACAGTACACCATAGCCAGTTTCGAAATCTAATTATCAGTTTAAATGGAAGTAACTCAGAAAAAATTTGCTTTTTCCCTATAAATATTTCTAAAAGCAAATGTAATAATATAAATATAACGAGAGAAACGAATACATTCGCACTTTGTGATAATATTTTAGTGGATAACAGTTTTGAAGAAATATTATTAAAGAAGAATCCTCCAATAAAAGATGCCAATATAATGACAATAATACAACCAATATAAATGCCACCGCACTTAAATAATTGTATTTTTTTAACTTTATTCTCCAGTTTAATTCCACTATTTTCCAATTTTTTGACAGTAATATTCATTTCACGAATTTCATTTTCATAGGTATCAATAATTGATTTCTTAGAATTTTCCTCTTCATCTCTTCGTTTCTTTTCCTGTTCATATTTATTTATGATTTCGAGATTCTGTATTGATAATTCATTAATTTGTTCACCTTGTTTGCGTAATTTTTCCTCTGAATATTCCGCTCGCTTTTTTTCTTCATCTGCCAGGATTTTCATTTCTGTAATAAGAGCATCTTTAATTAGTTGTGTTTCTTCGTCATTAGAATGAATCGTCTGCAAACGTGAACGGAGGCCTTCATTAAACAAAACCTTCTTTATTGTTTCTTCTGGAAATTTATCACTACCATCAAAGCGTCCAATACCATTTAAAATTTTTAGAGTGAGTTTTTCAGCTTGATAATCTAAATCCTGAAAAATAAAAGGGAGACATAAGCTACCCAGCATTGCCTCTTCAAATTCTTTTGTCCGAGGAATCCAAAATTGAAGTAATTGAATAAATGTAGCTGGATGAATACAGAGTGGCACCTTCGAATGGTTGTTTTTTTGCATAGTTTTATCAAAATGTATGAGGCGAAAATCAACTGTCATGATGTAATAAATAGCATCAATTGGCGATTCCATATATGGAGGACGTTTGTCGCAGATATAATGCCAAAGTATCATATCATGTGCCACTTTTTCATAACTTTTTCTTCGATTTTCAGGAAGTCGTTTCTCAGACTCCATGATAATATTGATATCCTCTATTATATCTTGACGTGTGGAATATTCATTGTGTTTTTCATTATATATTTCAATACCTTTACTTTTGGCTAATGGAACAAAATCGGTAATATATGGTTTAAACCAATCTTCAATCGTAAAACAAAGCCCTTTTCGTTGTTTCTCTAACAAAAACCGTTGAGCGAGTCCAGAAATATTAGATTGGAGCGCCACATCAACAAAATTTTTAGAAAGAGGAACATTGTGCCACTGTTGTTCTGCGTAAATAATAGACGTTTTTGCTTCTTCTATTGTTTCTGGCGTAATGTAAAGAATAATATGAGGGTTTCCCTTTAATTGCTTCAATATTTTACGAAGTTCTTGTGCAGATGCATTAGAAGGGTTCTCATGTAAATCAAGTAATGAAAATAAAAAGTTGGTGTCAACGAATATCTTAAATTGAATTGACCTTGTCGTATTAGCATTAAGCTTGTTTAATACATCTTTTGATAAACCACAAGCATCAATACAAAAATTGGCATGAAGCATTCTACTAAAATATGATCGAACATAGGGATTCCTTGGATCTATATATGCTGCAATTAATCGTTTTAATTTTAAACGTTTTTCATTGGAAAATTTATTTAGAAATTTTATTTGCAATTCATCGTCTATCGAAATCATTTTGCCAGCAATAAAGTGATACGCATTTGCACCAATTTGTTTTATATGAGGATCAAGAAATTCATTCTTAAAGTTATTCCACAGATTATTGGCATCTATATCTTTATCCATATCTATGACCAATTTGCAAAAAAAATCTTTAGCATTTTTTTCCGCATTTTCTGATTCTTTTATTTCTTTTTCCAATACAACTAGCTGTTGGTCTGGGATTTTATATGTATCATTAGAAAGTTTTAATAACAGTTTTTGTGAAAGCATTGTTGATAATAGTTGTTCCAATTCGCCAGCCCCTAGTGGGAGATGAAAATTTGAATTTAAAAAAGTTTGTATCGATTCCCGGTTCAAAGGGCCTGAAAACCATACTGTAGCTGTAATCAACCGCTGAATAGTTTTATCCTTCCATCCTGCTTTGTTTAACTCGATATTTTGCACTAATGAAATAATTTCGTTTGAAAACATAAGCTAGTCCTTCTCCTCTATCACCTTAACTTCATCATCCGTTAAACCATATAACTGATACACCATCTTGTCAATACGAGATTCAAGACTAGAGGTGTCCGCTTTGGGATTGGCGGCTTTAGCGGCAAGGATTTTGTCTACAAGGGTAATGAACGGCGTTTGTTCTTCGATAGGTATTTTTGCCAACGGAAAATTGCGGAAGTCGTCGGGGTAGAAATAATTCTTTAGACGGTGTCGGCGATAATTGTTTAGATACGCCATAGAATATTTTGAGTTAATTACTGCAAGGATGTATTTTAGCGAAAAGTTCTCTGATGTTTTTTCCAGTTCGCTACGCCGTGCCTGAATATGCGCGTTGGTTTTGCCTCCTTTGGTTTCAAAATTATTCTTGGAAATTGACGAGATGATGCTGCGTTCCCAAACTCCGCGCAGATCGCAAAACCGTTTGAAAACAATAATGCTGTCATTACAGATAATCCCAGAATCATCAAATGTTCCCTTGGTAACTCTGCCGCGCAGTATTTTTTCACCGGAATATAAAGCTTCAAAGGTTGGTCTACGCAATTTTGACGGCACACGATTAGTATTGTATTCAAGATATTTTATATTATCAATGCTATATGCACTAATACCCTTTCCTTCAACATATTTCTTGCAATGAATCTTATCTTTTTTATCAGAAATCAAATCATCTTTTCCGAATTCTCCTTTTACTGTTTTCTCATCCGCATTTATAACCATACCGACACTTAAATAACAAATATTACCTAAAAGTTCACATTCAATAGACGGATTAAACGCATCGCTAAAAACTTTCCTGAATATTTTATTTCGTGCTGAACTGCTGTCAACACTTACGATTTCCTTGTTGTCAAAAGTATCTTTGCGGTATATTTTCAATATTTGTTTTTCTTTAATCCCGGAACGCAGCATAAGCACTATAGGCGTAACTCCCGCTTCGAATACCTTTATATTTTCAAAATAATCTATGCTCTTTATGCCGTGATTGCTGACTATCCAATCTTGCAGCTTTTCGGCATATTTTGAGGTTGTTATCGCGTCCGATATAACAAAGGTTAAAAAGCCCCCATGTTTTGCCTGTTTCAATCCACGTTCAATGAAAGGCACCATTAAATCCCATTTTTCCCACAAAGTCTCATATTGTTCCGACTTTAGAATTGCCGCTCGCTGTTCAGCCATTACAGGATTATCGGCTCGGACATACGGCGGATTTCCAATCACTATATCAAAGCCTTTATCAACGCCGAACATCCAGTAAGGGTCGAAAAATTGCGCTGCCTCCGCGTTTTGGTCATAAGGATCCCAGCAGGCAATTTTTTGTATATCTTCCTTTAATGAAGTATTATCGGCTTTAGTTTTTTCAAATTCATTTTGGTCCTGCAAAAATTTTATTTGTATGTCTATCTCGGCTCGTTTTTCCGCGTTTATATCAATATACTGCGGCAACCCGTCATTCATATTATCAAAAAGATGTTGATTGTCCTTTGATGTATCTACGAGATTTTCTTCTTTGACCAGTTCCCTATCTTTTTCAAGTTTCGCTATTAGAGTATCATTACGCTCTATTAACTCATCATTCGGTTTAGCGCTGGTTTCCAGTAAGTATTGCTTGATTTTTTCCCGTATTTTTTTGTCTTCGTCCCGCAATTCTCGTTTTTGTTTGGCGTTCTTGGCGTAAAAGTGAAGTTCACGGGTATTCCATAACTTGTTTTTCATTGACCTAATAGTATCATCTTCCAAATCAAGCAGCCCTGCGGTTTTTTCGGCAAGTACGATAAGCGTATTGGCGCATACAAATTTTGTTTCCAGATTTGGAAGAGCGCGTATGCCGAAGTTTGGTTTGTTGACATCCCGTTCCTGTTCCACAATCAGCGATATAAAAAAACGCAGTTTGGTAATTTGTATAGCAATCGGTTTTATATCCACGCCGAACATACAATTTTCGATTAGATAGAGTTTATGTCCGTACTTGCTTTTATTGAATTCAAATGTCGCGCTGATTTCGTTGAGCTTTTTATCCCGTGCATTCTTGTCATCTATCGTAAAGGCAGATGCCGCATCGCCGCGAGCCCGTTCCTCTTGCCGTTCTTTCCAAAGTTTGCCGTCTTTGTCCAGTTTTGAAAGCGCGAGGGAAAGCTTGTTGAGCGTTCCCATAGGAAACGCGCCCGAACCGCAGGCGGGGTCAAGTATTTTACAACTATCAATTTTCTTGATTAAATCATGCCGCTCATTATCATCTAATTCTGGTGCTTCATCGGAATATGAAAATAGTTTTTCAATTTTACCCTTGTTTGTCTTTTCATTGTTATCCGATAGATACACCGTTAATGATTCTGTTACCATATAATCAACAATTTCCCTGGGAGTATAAAAACTGCCGGATTCTTTACGTGCTGTAGTCCGGGTTTCTTCATTGTAGTAGCCGAGAAGGTTTTCAAAGACCTTTCCTAAAAGTTCAGGATCAAGTGCTACATCAATATCAACAGGCGTGTTTTCCTCTACAGTAAAATTATAACGGTTAAACAGGGTTATTAAGCCTTCGGGGTTCCCATTTTCACCATTGCCGAAGAAAAGAATATCCGGCACAAAAGCGCATCGTTCTTTTTCACGGCTAAATCCGTCATGGTATTCCTGCACTGTATATCCCGGTTTCTTTGGATTCTCGTATGATTTATCAAGACACTCAAAAAGACCGCCGTTAAGGAATGGAATATCCGCAAATTTTTGTTTTATCTCATCAGTCGATACTTTAAAATAACTATCGCTTTTTCTGTCACGATAATATGAATTAATGCCGAATTCATTGTTTCCATACTCGTTCTTGTCTTTTGTAAATCCGCGTTCCTCTGTCTCTTTGTTAAGTGTCGCAAAAAACAAGTTTTGCAATATACCATTGTAGTAATCGCCAGATACCCGACTTTGCGGGTGAAAAGATTTAAGTACCGCGTGAATGTCCGTTTCATTAAATATCCATTCTGGAACAAGATTCTTTTGCTTGATGAACCATACGAATATAAGGCGGGTAATCAATCGTATTAAATGCATTTCATTATGCGCTTTTGTTAATTGTACAGCGTTGTTAGTTCCTTCAGGATAACGGACAAGAGGAAGCGCCCATTCATACCACGCAAATAACTTCTGATAAAATTCCTTTGTAACCACATCAACCGCAAAACGGGAAATAATATCATCAACGGATTTTATACGGCCTTTGGTAATGAGCATCATCTCCGGCGTATGCCGTTTACATCTCTCACCCAAAAGATATGAATATCGCCGTGGATTGGAAAAGGTTTGCTCCGCCCTGTTTTCTTTTGCGAGATTATAATCACTTGTAATAAGCGACAGCCGCCATTGGGAAGAATCCTCGTTGTAGAAGACAGACAGAGCGTTTGGCGATGAATCGTTATTTTTGAGTATACTAAAAGCTTCGCGGGAAAGTGTTACGCGGGGATCATTCCCGCTATGATGTTTAAATTCATAAACACTCATATCCAACGATTTGCATAAGCCAAGTTTTACTGCTTCAGTAATAACAGCGTTGCTTTTATTTGTATTAATGTTTTTATAATTTGGTTCAAAACTTTCAAAATCATCAGGCAGGAATCGGTCTCGCAAAAAAGATAAGAACTCATCTCTTTCATAACTTTTTGATATATCCATCATATAAATTGCTCCGCTAAAAGAATTATTTCGGCCTCATTAAGTATTTGATTATCCTTTTCAATGATTGAATTGACGTACTCTTCGTTCGCGATACGATTATATTCAATAACCGATTTTTCAGGCTCTTTTATTTCAACTTTCAGTAATTCCTTGATATAAAACAAAGGCAGCGATTCAAGTTCGTTTACAACACGGAGTAATTTGCCGAGATATTCTTTGTTTTCATCATTTCCCGGTTTTTCTGAAAGAATCTTTAGTATATAGTGTATATTCTTGTCCAATGCCGCAATATTTTTTGATCTGCTTGTATTTTCAGGATATATGCCGCTTTTGGATTTAGCCGTCTGGTACAGCGGGTAAAAACCTTCAGTAACAGGATAGGGTTTTTCTTCTTTATCAGCTTTGAACAATGACAACCCTACATAAGGCGGCAAAATAGTTCCTTTGCCGGTTTCATCAACAAAACAAAACCGGTACAAATTGCCTTTTTCAGAAAACAGGAGGACGCCTCTATCCCCGTAACCTTCAAAAAGCGTTACATCATTTTTTCCATCTTCTTTTTCGCGAGGCGTTTTGCGGCCGGTGCGGCAGCGCTGCGGGAGTTCTCTTGCCGCATTTACAATATCGCGGTTCTCGTGTTCCAATTGATACAGCTCGTTGCGATATTCTATATCCCATGATTGCGTTTCCAATTCTTCTTTTGCCTTGAGGTGTTCGTCGGTAAAATATCCGTCGGTAATTTCTTCATCGGTCAATACTTTGGTGTCTGAGCCGAAAATGGTTTGAATCAGAAGCATTTTGAATGTTGAAATACTCTTGGTATGGCTTAATGCTTCGCCTGTCGCGCTGGGGAAAAAATTGTAAATATTCAATGATTCAAAAATCTTCTTGTTTATACGGTTAATACGTCCCACACGCTGAATTACATGGGTAGGATTATATGGTATATCATAGTTATATATAGTTCCCGCACGATGCAGACTGAAACCTTCGGAGATGGCATCAGTCGCAACAAGGACATCATAATCATTCTTTTGCTGTTCCAGTTTATACCCCGCATCGAAATTTTCTTTTATTTCTTTTCTACGGTTTGTTGTATCAGAAGTATAGCGTATTACGCGAACAGATTTTTTTTTGAATTCATTTTCAAGGTAATCAACAGTATCTTTGAATTCAGAAAAAATAATAATCTTACGGTTAGGTTCTCTCGCAATGGACTGATTCACCTTTTCAAGTATTCCTGCCAGCTTGGGATCACAGTTAAATTCGTCGGATTCCCATTTTTCCAGTATGGAAGTAAAAAGACCAATATCGCTTTCAATATCGGTTATGAACGATTCGGTTAATTCATCGGCGTTTATAAATACAAGTCCTTTTTCTATTTCCTTTGACAACCTGCCGTTAAGAATTTTCTCAAAATCCTCGTTGTACAATGAATTATCCATTTCGTCATATATGTCGGCATTTATAGTTTCAAAATCGGGCATTTGTCCTTTCTTGAATATAGGTATTTTCCGGTACTCTTTATACCATCTTTCTATATTTCGCATCGAATCGGTAATATTGCGTAGTGTCTTTTTAAAACTGTAAACAGAACTTTCAAACCTGCGAACCAGTAACTGCCTCATAAATGAAGCCATATTCCGCTGTCCTTGCTGAAAGTTAATATCGCCGAATAACTTGCGGTACTTTTCACTGATTTTCTTGTCGTCTTTGAGATATAGCAACGGCTTATACCGAGCACCGATAAATACTTGAACGTCGCATTCATCTGAGCTAGATAAATGTTTAAGGGTTTCGATATATAATTCGGAC
>JAISRS010000215.1 GCA_031273485.1 Prevotellaceae bacterium | reverse complement strand
GAAAAGTACCAACAAATAGCCGGTTTAAAAGAAAAGCTCGACTTTATGGAGCGCATACTGACCGGTAATATCCTATCTTTTGCCAAGGGGGTGAACATTCATTTTGAGGAAGAACTCGTATGTTCCATCCTCGATATCATCCCCAAAGGCGCCATGCGCTACAAAGGCATCCACTTCGAATCTTTCGACGCCCTATTCAAAATTAACGTCTCCCTCCCCAACTACATCGGCTTAGGAAAAGGCGTCAGCCACGGCTTCGGCACAATCATGCGGATGAATGATAATAAAACAACTATAAAATACGTTTATTAATAACAATAATAAAAAAGCAGGATAACATGGGAAATTATTTTTTTAAATGCGACATTTCGGGAATACAGTCGTTCATTTTTAATGTTCCAAGTAATGGTGCGGCAAGAGCATTAAAAAGTCGTTCTATTTATGTGCAAAAAATTGCAGATGATTGTTTGAAAAATCTGAAAGATTTTTTCACTGGTACCGATGCTGTTAGGGAATTGTATAATGGCGGTGGAAACTTCTATTTGGAAATTTCAACAAATAAAAGAGTTGCGGAAATGGAGGAAAAAGTTAAAAATATTTCAGCTAACTACTTGAAAAAAGATATTTATCCTTACATTTCTTTCGTGGAAAAGAAAACAAATAATATTAGTGATTCGCTGGATGCCGTGAATAAAAAAATACAATTAGCGAAAATGCAACGTCCGATTTGTTTTGATTTATTAGATGCAAAGCCCATTCAGATTGAGGAGATTGATATAAAGGCCATCGATGGAATTAACGGACAAGTTCCAAATGGCGATTTTGAATGGATTGCAAAACATTCGGAAGGGGATGAAAAATTAGCTGCATTGAAACTTGATGTTGATAATTTGGGATATTTGTTTCGCGATAGGAGCGAAAACGATTATAAAACGTTGTCAAAAGCGTTGAAAGATTTCTTTGATGGTGAATTGTTGCAGTTGATCAAAGATTTAAAAATGCAACAAAATATTTATTGTGTATTTTCAGGAGGAGACGACTGTTTTTTGATTGGTACTTGGGAAAAGATCTTTGAATTGGCGATTAGGCTTCGACAAAAATTTGCCGAATTTCAACGAAATTTAAAATCTCAAGTTACCTCGCTGCCAGATACCGAAATTACATTTTCGGCAGGAATAATTGTCTTTCCATCACATTATCCAATGGTGCAGTTGGCCGTTGAAGTCGAAGACGCTTTAAACGAAAGCAAACGTGCCACAACAAAAAACAGTGTTACTGTTTTCGGAAAAACGTTGAGTTGGAAAGATTTTGACAAAGCACGACAATTGTCCGCCACTTTTATCGCCTTAATTAACAATCCAGATGAGATAAAAAAGGAATCAAAAAGTTTGTTGCAAATTTTCCGATTGATTTACCCACAAAAGAAAGAAATACCCAAAGTTTGGGAATTGAAATATTATTTGAGCAGGAATGTAAAAAAAGAGAACAAGCAGGTTGTGCAAAAAATCTTCAATGATTATTCTCAATCGCTTTTACTGAAACATTATAACTATTCAGGTGAAAACGCAGAAAATCCGGATATTTATCTTGTTGCTTCTCGCTGGGCAGAACTTTTTATGAAAAAGAATGAGTTAAAATAATCTTATAAATAAATTTTTATTCTTATGGCATATCCAAATTATTCAAACAACAGAGGAGGTGGCGGTGGTCAAAATCAGAATCGTTCATCTCAGAATCAAACTTTTGACCAACTCGCAGAAACGGTCAAAAATGAATGTTTTTCAACAACTTATACGGAATTGTTAAAAATGAGTACAACAGAGAAGTTAAATGACGTTCTAAAATCAGTTGAAAAATTTGTTTTAGATTTCGGCGTAAAAGTGTCAACAAGTCAATTACGAAACGTGTACGACAAGGTCGCAAAAACCAAATCAATAAACGAACTGAAATTGATTCGTCCTCAATTGGCGTATATCGCCGGAAGAGCAACAACCGACAAAGATAACATAAAAAAGTTTTTGGCTTTTATTGATTCTTTGATTAAACTGGTTGATTCCGAAGAAAAACGCAAAGAATTTAAAATATTCTTTGAATCAGTAGTAGCTTATCACAAATTTAACAGTGTAACAAATTAAAATTCAAAATTATTATGAGATTAGTAGAGACAAAAATCGTGAAGGGTACAATTACTCTCAAGACAGGATTACACATTGGTGGCTCAAAATCTTCGTTGGATATTGGCGGTTTGGATTCGCCCGTTATCAAAACACCGCAAGGCATTCCCTATATTCCGGGAAGCTCGCTGAAAGGCAAAATTCGCTCTTTGCTTGGGCTTAAAGAAGGCAGTTTTGATGTAAAAACCGATAGTGATGTTTTAATAAAAATGTTTGGTTCATCAGAAAAAGGAAAAGAGACGATTTCCCGTCTGATTTTTCGCGATGCGGTTTTGGATGAAGCAGATTTTAAAAAAGTTTTTACGGATAACGATGCCATTTTGGATACCGAATATACCGAGGCAAAGTACGAAAACACAATTGACCGTAAATCAGGGACTACTAAAAAGGGAGGATTGCGACAAATTGAACGAGTACCGGCTGGTGCAAAATTCAATTTCGAAATCGTTGTCAGTATTTTTGACGATGACAAAGAAGATATTTTAGGCACACTAAAAGAAGGTATTAAACTTATGGAAGCCAATTATCTTGGCGGTAGCGGCAGTCGCGGTTATGGGAAAGTAGAAGTAGCTTACGAAATAGAATAAATATGCAAGCATACCTATTAAAATCGAATCACGGAACACGCTTTCGTTTCGGCGAGGCGCTTGGTGCATACTCCGAAGAGCAAAGTAATTCTCAAAAAATGACTTCTGAGTTTTTACATTCCGATACGCTTTGGTCGGCATTGGTAAACGCGTGGGCACTTTGCCATCCCGACACTATTGAAGAATTTATTAGCGAATGTAAAAACGAAAAATTCATACTATCTTCTGCTTTTTATTGTGTGGATTATAAGGAAAAATCCATTTTCTTTCTTCCCAAACCCGCAAGTCTGAATTTATTTAAGTTCGATGAACCTAAAAAGTTGAAGAAGATAAAATTTATCTCTAAAGGCATTTGGGAAAGTGGTTTGTTTCCCGAGGAATGGTTTAAAACGGACAAATGTACACTTTTGCAAAACGATAGCATCGTTGCCCTGAAATCGGAAATAGATGCGCCGATTAAAATATTCACAACGGAAACAAACCCGAAAGTGCGGGCAAGAGATGTAACCGACCGTGAAGACAGCTTTTT
>JAISRS010000142.1 GCA_031273485.1 Prevotellaceae bacterium | reverse complement strand
TCAATAAAAAAACCTTTGAGTTTAAGGTCCATCCTCAACTCAAAGGTTTTTGTAAAAATTATGTGCGAAATATCGCTATTACATTCTTGTAAATCTAATTTGTTATCAGCGTCATACGCGCGATAACTCTCTCTCTCTCTCTCTCTCTCTCTCTCTCTCAAGAACCGTGCCAAGATAGCAATCAACTACCTTAATTGTCGGATATTTCTGTAAAAAAAGACTGTCTAAAAAGAGATACATATTCTTATTTAATTAGTTAATTATTTTTTGTTTTTTTATTAATTAAAATTATTCAATGTTCAGCTGGAACGTCCAGCATTTTTGCGGGTGCAAAGGTATGAAGTTTTTTTTAAGAAATGCAAGAGTTTTTTGAAAAAAAAATTCACAAAATTGCTATTTGTGTAATTAACAACGGAATAAAATTGTAAAAAAATACAATTATGAACGATGAACTATAAACGATGAACGATGAATTCCGTTCCGCGATATTGTCTGAACATTGATTAAAGGATTTTGCCTTTGTGGATAAAAAATTCGTGTAATTGACTACGTCGAACTTACGTTTCGTGGATTTCGTGTAATTCGTGGATTAAAACAGGAACACAAAATACATACGAAGAACCTCCAAAAACTGCTTTTTAGGTGTTCGACGGCAGTTTTTAGAGGTTCTCTAATCAATATCCGGATTTACAGCATTCCCTCTTTATCTTTCCTGAATCGGGATATATTCCTGTTCGTCCAGGATATTTTTGTATGCAGGGCGAATGATTCTTTTACTCTTGAAATTCAGCTCTTCTATGCGGTGAGCCGTCCATCCTACGATGCGTGCCATGGCAAACAAAGGCGTGTAGATTATCTGCGGCAATCCTATCATTTCATATACAAAACCGCTGTAGAAATCCACGTTTGACGAAACCTGTTTTGAAATCCCCTTAAAATCCGCAAAACATTTGATAGCTCTTTTTTCCAGCAGTTCAAGAAAATTGAACTCTTTTTGGTATCCTTTTTCTTTTGCCAGGTCGCGGGCTAATTCTTTAAGCAGAGTTACGCGCGGGTCGGAAATCGTGTAAACGGCATGACCGATACCATAAATAAGACCGGTTTTGTCGTAAGTTTCCTTTTTCAACATACGCATGAGATAAGTGTCTATTTCGTCCACATTTGTCCAGTCCACTATTTTCGATTTCAGATGGCTGAACATATCGGCTACCTGAATATTCGCTCCTCCGTGCAAGGGACCTTTCAGTGAACCTATTCCCGCCGCAATAGCCGAATAAGTGTCGGTGCCGGTGGAACTTGTGACACGAACGGTAAAAGTGGAATTGTTACCGCCTCCGTGTTCCGTATGCAGCACAAGCAACAGGTCTAAGGTGCGAGCGTCCAATGCGGTATATTCTTTTTTCAGCATATACAGGAAATTTTCCGCAATAGAAAGCCGTTCTTTTGGGTGGCGGATATTCAGCGAATGTCCGTGAGTGCTGTGGCGGAAAATATTATATGCGTAAGCAATAATTGTAGGAAATTTAGAAATCAGGTCAATGGATTGACGCATCAGATTATCGGGAGAAGTATCATCGGGATTGGGATCGAAATTATACATTTCCAGTACGCTGCGAGCCAGGATATTCATAATATTCTGCCCTTCCAGGTCGATGATATTCATCTTTGTTTTTTGTCCCAGAGGCATGTTATCATTGATCAGTTCACGGAAACTTTCCAGACTTTCCCTGTCGGGCAATTCGCCCGAAAGCATTAAATAAGCCACTTCTTCAAAGCCGAAACGTTTCTCTTTTATCAAAGCCCTCACAATATCCTCAACATCGTAGCCGCGATAATACAGTTTTCCGGGAATAGCTTTCACTCCGCCTTCCGGCAATCGTTCATAACCAACCACATTGCCTATTTGAGTCAATCCCACAAGCACCCCGGAGCGGTCTTCGTTACGTAAACCTCGTTTGACGTTATATTTAACAAACAAATCATTATCTATTTTACAGGTAGTTTTCACTGTTTCAGATAATTTATAGATCAGGTATTCTTTTTTCATATCCATTTTTTATGTTCTTTTTTTTATAATGATTTTATTACAGTTTCTCCAAATTGAATTGTTCCGAGAGATTGACCCTCAGGCATAAAACGCGCCAAATCCCGTGTAGCCGTTCCCTGTTCAAAACATCGCTCCATGGCGGATTTTATCATCGTCGCAGCCTCTGTCCAGCCCATATATTCCAGCATCATAACGGACGAAAGCAGGAGCGACGAGGGATTGACGATGTTTTGTCCGGCAATGTCGGGAGCAGTTCCGTGAGTGGCTTCAAAAACAGCATGTCCGCTCGTGTAGTTGATATTTGCGCCCGGGGCGATGCCTATGCCTCCGACCATAGCAGCGAGTTGGTCGGAAATATAATCGCCGTTCAGGTTCAATGTGGCTATCACCGAATATTTTTCAGGGGTAAGCAAAGTATTCTGAAGAAAAGCGTCGGCTATCACATCATTGATAACTATGTCGCCTTTGGCTATTTCGCGGGAAAATTCGCGTTCGGCAAGAGCGTATCCCCACTGTTTGAAGCCTCCTTCGGTGAACTTCATAATATTTCCCTTATGAACCAGAGTAACGCTCGGCAGTTTGTTTTTCAGGGCATATTCTATTGCCGAGCGCACAAGTCGTTCCGAGCCTTCAACCGATACGGGTTTTACTCCAAAGGAGGATGTTTCGGGAAAACGTATTTTTGAAACGTTCATTTCTCCGGTCAGGAACTCCAGGAACTTCCTTGCTTCGGGCGTTCCCTGCTGCCATTCGATGCCGGCATAGATGTCCTCCGTATTTTCGCGAAAAATAGTCATATCCACCTTCCGGGGTTCTTTCAAAGGAGAAGCCACCCCTTTGAACCAGCGCACAGGACGCAAACACACATACAAGTCAAGAGTTTGGCGCAAAGCCACGTTTAAGGAGCGGATACCTCCGCCGACCGGCGTGGTAAGCGGTCCCTTGATGCCAACCATATATTCGCGCATAACGTCCATTGTTTCGTCGGGCAGCCAGTTTCCCGTCGCCTCGAACGATTTGCCGCCGGCAAGAACTTCTTTCCATTCAACAGACCTTCGACCGCCGTAAGCCTTCTTCACGGCTTCGTTCACAACGCTTTGACTTACCGGAGTAATCTCCGCTCCAACTCCGTCCCCTTCAATAAAGGGGATTGTTACATGGTCGGGAACAATAAGTTTACCTTCATGTTTTGTTATTTTCATTCTTCAATTCTTTTAACAGTTAATAATATAACGAACACATATATAGTGTACAACCGTATAGCTTCTTGTGTTTATATTCATGGAAATTTCTCATTCCTTCATCATCCATACTTCCGTGATTACCGTTTGCCGTTCAGATAATTTAATGCGCTTCCTGCCCGATACCATTTAATTTGCAGCTCATTGAAGGAGTGATTCGCTTTAAATGATTCCTCCTTTCCGTCGGCGTGATGCAAGATGATTGTCAGCGGAGTATTGGGACGGAAATTTTCCGTACCGACAACGGAAATACAGTCGTCTTCGCGAATCTTGTCATAATCAGTTTTATCGGCGAATGTAAGAGCGAGCATCCCCTGCTTTTTCAGATTTGTTTCGTGGATGCGGGCAAAACTTTTGGCAAGAATCACTTTGACGTTCAAAAAACGGGGTTCCATAGCCGCATGTTCTCGTGAAGACCCTTCGCCATAATTTTCTTCAGCCGCAACAACGGTCGAAATCCCCTGTTTTTTATACTGTTTAGCCACAGTTGAAACGGCTTCATATTGTCCGGTAATTCGGTTTAGCGCCGAATTTGTTGTTCCGTTAAAAGCGTTTGTGGCGCCCATCAGCATGTTTTCGGAGATATTTTCCAGATGTCCTCTGAATCTCAGCCATTGACCTGCCATGGAGATATGGTCGGTGGTGCATTTCCCCGCCGTTTTGACGAGCAGGGTCATCTTCGTCAAATCGTTTGTTTTTGCGGGAGGAAAAGGCGTCAACAACTGTAAACGTTCGGAGGCGGGGTCAATCCGTATTTCTTTGCAACTCTCGTCCGGCGCCACATATCCGTTATCTTCCGCGGCGAAACCCCTTGGCGGGAAATCCGTTCCTGCGGGTTCCTTCAGCATCCGTTCCTTTCCGTCGGCAGTTTTCAGGGTATCCGTAAGTGGATTGAAACATAGGTCGCCGGCGATGGTCAAAGCCATGGTCAGTTCCGGCGAGGCGACAAAGGCGTGGGTATTCGGATTACCGTCGGCGCGTTTGGCAAAATTCCGGTTAAAGGATGTCACTATGGAATTTTTCCGGGTATTATCCTCCGTGTGCCGTTTCCACTGCCCTATGCAGGGACCGCAGGCGTTTGCCATGACTATGGCTCCGATTTTTTCAAAATCGGCGATTAAACCGTCACGTTCCGCCGTGTATCGTATTTGTTCCGAGCCGGGGTTGATGATTAACTGCGCGGCTGTGTTAATTTTATCGGTAAAAGCCTGTCGGGCAATAGAGGCGGCTCTGCTTAAATCCTGATACGAGGAGTTGGTGCACGAGCCGATTAATCCTACTTCCACTTTGCGTGGATAATTGTTTGCCCGCACTTTATCGGCAAATTCCGATATTGGAGTAGCCGCGTCGGGAGTGAACGGACCGTTGATGTAGGGTTCGAGGGTCGAGAGGTTGATTTCGATTACCCGGTCGAAATATTGTTCGGGATGTTCCGTCACAGCCTCGTCAGCCCTGAGATAAGCCGCAATTTTGTTTGCCTCAAGGGCGATTTCCTTACGTCCCGTATAACGGAGATATTCCGCCGTGTGTTCGTCGAAAGGGAAGATGGAAGTAGTAGCGCCCACTTCCGCTCCCATATTACAGACGGTTGCTTTTCCGGCGGCGGAGATCGAAGCTGTTCCTTCGCCGAAATATTCGATAATTGAATTTGTTCCGCCTTTAACGGTCAATATTCCGGCTAATTTCAGAATAAGGTCCTTTGGCGACGCCCATCCGTTCAATTGTCCTGTGAGTTTAACGCCAATCAGTTCGGGCATTTTGAGTTCCCATTCCATACCGCTCATCACATCCACTACGTCTGCTCCGCCAACGCCAACGGCAATCATTCCCAAGCCTCCGGCGTTGGGAGTATGCGAATCGGAGCCTACCATCATGCCTCCGGGGAAGGCGTAGTTTTCGAGCACAACCTGATGAATAATTCCGGCTCCCGGTTTCCAGAAGCCGATGCCGTATTTATTGGATACTGTTTTCAGAAAATCATATACTTCTCTGTTGGCGTTTACGGCGGTTTCCGTATCGTTTTTTGCGCCGGAATCGGCTTGTATCAGGTGATCGCAGTGGACTGTAGCGGGCGTTGCCGAGCGTTCTTTTCCTGCGTTCATAAACTGCAACAGAGCCATTTGCGCGGTAGCATCCTGCATGGCGACCCTGTCGGGACGAAAATTCACATAATCCTTTCCTCTTTCATAATTTTGCAGATGTTCCGAATCGTAGAGATGAGCATACAGGATTTTTTCCGCCAGTGTCATCGGGCGATTCAGATGTTGTTGTGCATTGTTTACCCGTTCAACAAACTGCGAATAAAAATTTTCAAATATTTCAATATCGTACACCATATTTATCATGTTCTTTTAAACGAATCCTCGTCAGTTTTAATCAATTTATTTCTTCCCCGCCACAAACAACGGAGTTATATACCTGCAAATTTGACTTATAATGAAATCGACATAATTATAATTGTCTCTTTACGCGGCGCAAAGATAGTAATTTAATCTAAATTTTAAAAAAAAGGACTTTTGAGGCGCTGGTTTGCAACCCGTGCCTCAGCATCCGTTCACTGCTATTCCACGCATATCGGCGGAGACACACGGATTACAAATCCGCGCGAGCGGAGGGTAAGGGGCTTCATCGTTCTAACTTTACCTGAAAGCCTGCGTCGGTGACGAGTTTGATGGTATCTTCTATGCTTTGTCCGTCTGCGGTTAAATATCCCGAAGCAAAGATTGAATCTACGGCATAAAACATCAGTTTTTCTTTTCCTTTGAGATAGACTTCCCTTCCGGCGGCGCAGCGTATGTCGGATTCAGGAACTAAAAGTCTTGCAAGACTTAGTATTTTCAGACAGTATTCGGGCGATAAATGCGAGGTGTCGGCATCAGCCAGAGCTGTGCCTTTGAGAGGTATCAGGAAATTGACGGGTACGGATTGAGGATTTATCTTCTTTATTTCAAATAACATATCAACCACGTCGGCTTTACTTTCTCCAAGTCCGATAATACCGCCGCAGCATATTTCAAACCCCATATTCTGCAACATTGTTATATTGGAAATTCTCTCGTCGTAAGTATGCGTAGTGCAGATATTTCCATAGAAATTACGGCTGGTATTCAGATTATGGTTAATTCTGTTTACTCCGGCGTCTTTCAGTGTTTTAGCCTGTTGTGGAGTTAAAAAACCAATGGAACAGCAAATATGCGTATCTGCCTCTTTTTTCAGATTTTTGACATAGTTTGCAAATTCGTTTATTTCGTTATCGCCGAACCGTATGCCGCTAAGCCCGATACAATGTCTCGAAAGATTTTTATCCCGAGCCACATGTCCGTTGTGCAATAATTTGTCGTAAGGCACAAGTCGATACCTGTTTATCTCAGCTTCCGAATCACGCGATTGAGCGCAATAAGCGCAATTTTGGGAACAGTTTCCACTTCTGGCATTGGTAAGTATTTGAATCCCTACCGTATTGCCTTTGTACTTCTTTCTGACGGCATACACAGCATCAAGAAGAACAGGAAGATGTTCATCCGGCAAATTAAGTATTTCCATAGCCTCTTCACGTGAAAGAGATTCTGTGTCAAACGATTTTTGTAAAATTTTGCTCATATTTAATGAACTTATCATATTTTTAAAATTCCGCAAAGGTAAATAATTTAATTGATTTGGCAGACAGGTGAACAAATTGGAGGGGACGACAAAATGCTCCATCGCCGTAAGCCCGCACTGCGCTTGGGTGTACGACAAAAATCCCTCGTTACCCCGCACTGCGCTTTTCGCTTGTACGGGGTTATCGAAAGGGCAACCCCTTGCGGGGTTGGCTGTGCTGACAACGCCTAACTCCTACGGATAATATGGAAGGATGCTACTACCTTGCGCAATGTCCTCCGATCACCTTGCGCAATGTCCCACGACTACCTTGCGCAATGTCTCCCAACCACATTGCGCAATGTCCCACGACTACCTTGCTATCCGGCGAGCTATAACCGTAAAGGTCGCGCAACTTTGAACAAATGGCGACCCTCGCGGTCGCCCCGTTCGGCGTAGCGAAATGCTACGCCTAAGCTAAAAGGCTTGCAATAAGGTGGGTTTGCGCTTTTAGCGGATACTAAGGACTTTAAGGTCTTTAAAGACTTTAAAGACCTTAAAGACCTTAAAGACCTTAAAGTGGGAGCGCTCCCGTTCGGCGTAGCCGTCATTGGCAGGCGCAGCCGGAAGCAATAGCGCCTCAAAATAAGATTTAGCTATTTTCTTCACAAACTACCATTTTTTTAACATTATTTTCGATTTATATATATAAATCTTACCTTTGTCGCCAATAAATTAAAAATTATATATATTAATATGAAAAAGATTTTCTTCCTTATGATCTCAATTTGTTTGGCTATTAGTGTAATAGCGCAGACGAATGTTGATGTTTTTAAATCAAAAAACATTAAATCCACCATGTTGAAAGCTGCCGAATGGCAGATTAAAAACCCAAAACATCCGTCCTACGACTGGACAAACGGAGCTTTTTATGCAGGATTATTCGCCG
>JAISRS010000117.1 GCA_031273485.1 Prevotellaceae bacterium | reverse complement strand
GGATGGATTTACGGCGTAATAGGCAAAAGCAATGCGGCGTATGCCTCGTGGCTGCACGACAATGGCTTTGCCGATGATAAAAAACGATTCAAAATGTTTACATTCTCAAAACTGTATGTTTCGAACCATAAAGTACTGACCGACAGATTGTGTATCCTTAGCAATACCATAAACCTGTACCTGTCGTTTTTTCCCGAAAAATCTACGGAAGAATTTATCAAAGGGATATTTTCGGACAATGAATTTACTTTGGGCGATACCCAAAGTAAGGTGCATTTTCATGTGAGAAATATTGAAATGTTACCTCCGCCGGTATTTCATAACTTTGCTTTTCAAGCGATTTCCCCTATAGTTGTTTCAAAAAAATTGGAAAACGGAGGAAGAAAATACCTCTCCCCCGAAACAGAAAATTACGGACAATTGCTTTTCAATAATCTAAAAGAAAAATATAAGGCATTTTACGGTAAACCGTCGGATGCAGCGGATGATTTTGATTTTAAATTAACATCGAACAGTCATGCTAAATTGATTAAAATCAAAGCAAATACCCCACAGGAAACTAATATACGGGGATTTCTGTTTAACTTTGAAATGCAAACAGACGAACAATTATTAAATATCATGTACGAAGCCGGAGCCGGAGAAAAAGGAAGTCTGGGCTTCGGAATGGTGCGAAATAATTGCGAATTATTAAGAAATTAATTATTAAAATAAAATAAAATTATGCTACAATTTAAAATTCAAATCAAAGGATTGAAAAATCCCACAGTATGGCGGCGAATACTCGTCCCCGAAACATTGACTTTTGATGAATTTCACAGGATTATTCAGCGTGTTTTCGGGTGGGAGAACGCCCATCTTTATCAGTTTTCCGAATTAGGCTACAAATCACGCGAAGTAATCAGCGTACCCAATTATCTCATGGGGGGTGAGATAGATTCGACAAAAGTGAAGTTGAACAAAATTTTTAAAACCAAAGGTCAAAAATACGTTTATATCTACGATTTCGGCGATGACTGGATTCACGATATAAAGCTGGAAAAAATCACGGACGAAACCGGACTCAAGCCCTCCTGCATCGACGGCGAAGGCGCTTGTCCGCCTGAAGACTGTGGCGGCGTTTGGGGATACGAAGATTTGAAACAACTTTTTGCCGAAAATCCCGAAAGCGACGAGGCTGATGAAATGAGAGAATGGCTGGGGTTTGAGGACGGCGAAACATGGGACGCCGGTTATTTCGATGTCAGTGGTGCAAATTTCTGGTTTCGCTGAATATGGACCAGCCCAAAATCGAACGCCTGCTGCGGCTGATGATGCTGCTCACAGTCAATAACAGATACACTGTGAATGATATAGCTTCACGATTAGACCTGTCCGTCCGCTCCGTTTACCGGTATATCGACACGCTGAGGGAAGCCGGTTTTGTTATCAAAAAAAGCGACGACCATATCCGAATCGATAAATCATCTCCTCACCTGAAAGAAATATCGGAGTTGGTTCATTTCACCGAGGAAGAAGCCTATATACTGAAAAGCGCCATCGAAAGCATCGACGAAAACAATTTGTTGAAACAGAATCTGAAAAAGAAACTTTATACGGTGTATGACTACAAAATTCTGGCTGAAACAACGGTACACAAAAAAGACGCCCGCAATGTGAATATATTGATTGACGCAATAATGGAGAAAAAGCAGGTGGTTTTAATTGATTACCATTCGGCTCACAGCAAGGAGATACGTAACAGAATCATAGAACCGTTTTTATTCACAACAAATTACATCCAGATATGGGGCTATGATACGGAAAAACAGGAAAACCGCCTCTTTAAGGTCTCAAGAATAGAAAAAGCGGAACAGACATCGTCGAGCTGGCAATACGAAGCGAAACATACGGCAGGAAAAATAGATATATTCCGAATCAGCAGTCTTGAATCCCGTCCCGTCAAACTGCGCATGGGCTTGCTCTCCGCCTCGCTGCTGACGGAAGAATATCCGCTTTCGGAAAAATTCCTGACAAAAATTTCGGATAACGAATACATTCTGGAAACGGAAGTGTGCAGCTACGACGGCGTCGGCAGATTCGTGATGGGGCTGCTGCACGACATCGAAATTTTGGGAAACGATGATTTCGTGGATTATATCCGGAAAAGAATCCGGTCGCTGAAAAAATAACCGGCTGTGTCAAAAGTTGTCAAAATATAGCCGTATCTTTGCGGAAAATTTTTAAGTAAAACGATTAAAAAAAATTGGAGTAAATATTATGATAACGTTCAAAAAGTACAGTTCCATAGAAAACACCTTTGACAGGGGATTTGTGGAAAAAATCCATCTTGAAGGATTTGCATCCGGACAGTATGTTGTTCAGGAAAAAGTGCACGGCTCGAATGTCTGTTTCATCACCGACGGGCAAACGGTGCAGTTTGCCAAACGGACGGGTTTGGTGGAGGCGGATGAAAAGTTCTACGATTACACCGAACTGTTCGAAAGATACAAACCGAAAGCGCTCGGTCTGTTTCAGCGCCTGAAAGCGAAATATTCCGACATTGAATCCCTGCTGATTTACGGCGAAATGTTCGGCGGAAATTATCCTCATCGCGATGTAAAAAAACATCCCGCAACGAGTGCCATTCAGAAAGGCGTATATTACAGTCCCGTTCACGAATTTTACGGTTTCGACCTGTGCATCTCGACGGCAGAGAATACCCGCTATCTTCCCGTAAACGAGATAAACGAGCTTTTTGAAAAGGAAGAATTTCTCCATGCCAAAACTCTGTTTCAAGGCACACTGAACGAATGTCTGGAATATCCGAACGCCTTCCCGAGCAGGATACCGGAGTGGCTTAATCTGCCTGCCATCGAAGACAATATCTGCGAAGGCGTGGTAATTCGTCCCGTCGAACCGCTGTATTTGAGAAACGGCTCGCGCATACTTCTGAAAAACAAAAACAGCCGGTTTGCCGAAAAGAAAGCGGTCAAAAACAGACCGTCGACACCGCCTGCCGAACAGACCGGCAGTGAAGCGCTTATCAGTCTGTTCGACATTGTCGAATCGTATATAACGGAAAACCGGCTGAACAGCGTGGTCAGCAAAATCGGCGAAGTGTCCGTGCCGCACGATTTCGGCAAACTCATGGGCTTGCTAAGCAAGGATATTCTGGAAGATTTTCTGAAAGAACACGAAAACGAGTACTCCCTGCTGGAGAAAAACGAACAGAAAATTTTGAACCGGCGTGTGAACAAACGGGCTATGGATTTGATAAAACAAATATACATGCAATAACTGTAAATGGAAAAAGAATCGGCAAACATAAGGCAATTTTATTTGAACCATAACCGTTTTTTACATTTTTGTAAAAAAATAACCGGATGTGTCAAAAGTTGTCAAAATATAGCCGTACCTTTACGGAAAATTTTAAAGTAAAACAATTAAATATTTGGAGGAATAAAATTATGAACGACAGACATTTTGCTGCTTTCAACATTGCGGGATTCACCTACTACGACGGGGTGGATGTGTTCTACGACCTGAAAATAGGAACGGAACTGAACTTAAAAGCCGAACCTACAAACCCGTTCGACCCTTATGCCGTAATTATTTACTGCAAAACAACCAAACTCGGATATATCCCCAGAGGAGAAAACAAGAAAATCAGTCAGTTTCTGAATTTGGGATACACCGACCTGTTTGAAGTAAAAATCAATCGGATAACGCCGGATGAACATACCGAACAGCAGGTGGGAGTAATCGTGCGGATACGGGAGAAAAAGGCGGAGGAATAAAATTGTTTTGTACCTTGAAATCAAATTAAAACAGATAAGCGATGAGAATACAGATTGGAACAACGCCGAACAGGGAACCGGTACCGTTTAATTATCAGCACAAATTAGTCGGTATGCTGCATAAATGGATTGGATTTAACGAATTGCACGGAAAGACGGCGTTATATTCTTTTTCATGGTTACTGAATGCCAAAGTCGGTTCCAAAGGGCTGAATTACCCGAACGGCGCAAAATTTTTTATCAGTTTTTACGACGACGTATATCTGAAAAAAGTCGTAACGACAATAATGAGCGATACCGAAATGTGCTATGGACTGAAGGTTACCGATGTAAGCATCGACGAAAATCCCGATTTGACGGACAGGACACTGTTTCGGTGTGCAAGTCCTGTTTTTATCCGGCGTTCCGAAGGCGAGAAAGACATTCACTA
>JAISRS010000109.1 GCA_031273485.1 Prevotellaceae bacterium | reverse complement strand
GGTCCCATGCTTGCTCCGACAATAGCCAGACGGAACGAATTCATTACCTGTCCCATTTTCAGTTCTTCGGATGTAATCCATGAGTGAATAGCATGTTCGGTGTTTTCCGGAGTGAAATCACTGATGCCGGATAATATTTCCGAAATGGTTTTGAGGATTTTGAAAGCATCTTCTTTCCAGAATTTTTTCACTGCTTTTTCTTCATACGAGTTCGGAGTAACGAAAAAATATGAGGATAAATCCCAAAAATCGGAGATAAAGACGGCTCTTTCCTTAATCAGTCCGCATACTTTGGAGACGTAATCGGGAGAAGGATTCAATCCCCGTGCGTTAAGCGCAGGCAGATACAATGTTGCGAGTTCCTCGTTGCTTTTCATCCGCAAATATTGCTGGTTGAACCATTTTGCCTTGTCGATGTTGAATTTTGCACCCGATTTGATTATTCTGTTCAAATCGAACAGTTTCACTAATTCTTCCATAGAAAACAGTTCCTGCTCGGTTCCGGAATTCCAGCCCAGCAAGGCGAGGAAATTGATAAGAGCTTCGGGAAAATATCCGTCTTCTTTGTAACCTCTTGATATTTCGCCTTCGGGCGAAATCCACCGTAACGGAAAAACAGGGAATCCCAAACGGTCGCCGTCGCGTTTGCTCAATTTACCTTTTCCGTCCGGTTTCAGCAACAGAGGAAGATGTGCAAATTCGGGCTGCGTCCAGCCGAACGCACGGTATATCAGCACATGCAAGGGTAAGGAAGGCAGCCATTCTTCGCCTCTGATAACGTGACTTATTTCCATCAATCGGTCATCCACGATATTTGCGAGGTGATAGGTCGGAAGCTCATCGGCTTTTTTCCACAGCACTTTGTCGTCCAAAACGGAGGTGTTTACCGAAACGTTTCCGCGAACCAGATCGTTTACCGAAATAATTTCATTTTCAGGAATTTTGAATCGTATAACCCAATTATTTGTTTCCGTTTTCAGACGTTCCGTTTCTGCTTCGGACAAACGCAGGGAGTTTCTCATCTCGTTGCGTATGGCGTAATTATATACGAAAGTTTTACCTTCCGATTCACATTTAACTCTTGCGGAATCCAACTCTTCGGGGGTATCGAACGAATAGTAGGCAAAACCATTGGATATGAGCTGTTCGGCATATTGTTTATAGATATTTTTTCTTTCCGACTGTCGATATGGAGCGTATGGTCCGCCGACACCCACGCCTTCGTCGAATTTCAAACCGCACCATTGCAGGGCTTCCAGAATATACTCTTCCGATTTGGCGACGTATCTCGACGAATCGGTATCTTCTATACGAAGCACGAAATCTCCTCCATGCTGTTTTGCAAACAGATAATTGAACAATGCCGTTCTCACTCCTCCTATGTGCAACGCTCCTGTAGGGCTTGGAGCAAAGCGAACTCTAACTTTTTTCATCATATTTTATTTTTTTCATCGAATTATTTTTTAATCCACGAATTACACGAATTTTTTTCCTGCGGATTTTTACGAATTTCCACGAATTTAAATCCTGTGGATTTTTACGAATCTACGCAATTGTCAATCCTGAAAATCTTGTTAATCCTGTAAAAAATCTATGTAAATCCTTTAATCAAGGTTCAGACATTTTTACGAATTTCATAATTCATAATTCATAATTCATAATTATTTAACGTTCGGTTCTTCCAGACCGTAGCCGGATTGTTTATCTGCCTGTTTAAGTTTGTAGGCGAGGAATATCGAAATAATTCCGCAACCTGCCAGCAATAAAATGGGTATGGTATAGTCGTATGCAGCCTTCTCTGCTTTAATTAATTCCAATTTTGATTGATTCACAAACTCCAGCACAGCTCCAATGCCCCAGAAGAAAATTCCCAATCCCCAGTTTTGGACTGTAAACATTCCGGCATAAGCCGTTCCCAATTTGTTTTCAGGAATAATTTTGGCTACCGAGGGCCACATTGCCGCAGGAACTAATGAAAAAGCTATTCCCATCGACAATAATCCCAGGTATCCAAGTATTACGCTGTTAAATACGGAAAGCGACAGATGGGCAAAAATCAAAATCAGCGAACCTAACATCATTAATGAGGCTGCTTTACCTTTGTTATCAACTACATTGCCGAAGATGGGGGTAAAAATAATTGTGCCTAATGGAATGAGGGCAGCCGTTTTAGCTCCGTTTTTCAACCATATCGAAAATACGTCTTTAAAACAGTAGAGATATGTCAGAAACAGCAGCAGGATGACAAGGCGCGCAATAATTCGTCCCTGACATGTTTTGATGTTTGAAGGAGAAGGGATGGTTGAAAAACAGATGGCAAAAATAAATAATCCTATAAATATCAGCGAATTTCCCAACACCGAACTGCCGGCAATTATAACCTCTCCGCCCTCCGGAAGTTTGGATGTAAATCCGAATTTATGAACCAGCAGATCCGGAGCGTATTGAATAAAGGGAAAAACGCCTGAATAAAATACGACACATAACAGGGTTATATATATATATGGTTTATTTTTCAGGAGTTTTAACAAGTCCGACATTCTAAATGTATCTTCCTCCGATGTTGATTTCGTGACGGATTCCTGCCTGTCTAACTTAACATCGAAAAACATGTATATCACAAACATTATCAAACCTAAACCCAGCAGTGAAGCGCTGAAACCTATTGCCGTAGAGGTTGTACCCATAACGGCAATATCGGGCGAAACAGCAATCCCCATTGCCGTGCCTAAACGTCCGAATCCCACATTAATAGCCATTGCTAAAGCGAGTTCGTAGCCTTTGAACCATTTCACAACTGTCCTCGTAGCCACCACACAAACGACCTCAAGCCCCGTTCCGAACATGATACGTCCTACAATCATCATCCACAGCCGGGTACCTGTTTCGCTTCCGAAAACGCCTGTGGACGCCAGATAGACAATCAAGCCGCCGAAGGCGGCCAACCCTCCGAAAAGCAGTCCGGCTAAACGTATTCCCCATTTATCAAGTATAATTCCTCCGACGATAACCATTCCGCAAACATTTGCAATTGTGGTCAGTCCGATTATCCGTCCGAAATTTTCGGAGGTGAAACCGTATTCGGTTTCCATCAACCCTTTCAACCCGCCCATGAAATCTTGGAACCAATAGGTTGCAAATGTTAATCCGCTTAGCAGCACTAACATCGTCCAGCGCATGGGTACGCTGTCTCTAAATGTTTTCTTTGTATTTTTCATTATAATTTAACTTTATTTGATTATTGTTTCTTCTCTGTTGGGACCTACGGATACGATTTTTACGGGTACGCCTGTTTCGTTTTCGATAAATAGTATGTATTCCCGAAGTTCCGCAGGCAATTCGCCGTATTTTCGTATTGGGGCAATAGACCGGTTCCATCCTCGAAATTCCTTATACACGGGCTGGATGGAATCGCTTAATTCGTAAGGAAATTCGCTTATTTCCTTTCCGTTGATATTATATGCAACGGCGACTTTAATTGTTTCAAACGTATCCAGCACGTCTGATTTTGTCATAATCAATTGAGTGACGCCGTTAATCATAACGGAATATTTCAATGCCACCATATCCAGCCATCCTGTTCGACGCGGACGACCGGTGGTTGCTCCAAATTCGTGACCTACGGCGCGCAGTTTTTCTCCTGTTTCGTTGATTTGTTCTGTTGGGAAAGGACCGCTGCCGACGCGTGTGCAATAGGCTTTAAATATTCCATACACTTCGCCTATGGATTTGGGAGCGATGCCTAAACCCGTACAGGCTCCCGCGCATATTGTACTTGAAGATGTTACATAAGGATATGTTCCGAAATCTATGTCCAACAGAGTGCCTTGCGCTCCTTCCGCCAGAACTTTTTTGTTTTGTTGCAGCGCTTGATTTATCACAAATTCGCTGTCCACAAAAGGGAAGCGTTTCAGGCTTTCGACGCCTTCAAAGAAATCTTTTTCTTCGATTGTGTATTTATAGTCGAACTGTTTTAAGAACTCGATATGCTTTTTTTTGAGAGTTTCGTATCGCTGTTTGAAATTCGGTTCGAGTATTTCCCCCACTCTCAGCCCGTTTCTGCCGGTTTTATCCATATACGCCGGTCCTATTCCTTTCAGCGTAGAGCCGATTTTTGTTTTTCCTTTTGATGCTTCGGAAGCGGCGTCAATGATTCTGTGGGTAGGAATTATTAAATGCGCTTTTCTGGAAATAAGCAATTTATCAAAAAGATTTACTCCTAATTTCGTAATAGTTTCAAATTCGCTGTTGATTATTGCGGGGTCGATAACCACGCCGTTTCCAATGATATTAATAATATTTTCGCGAAAAATGCCGGAAGGTATTGTATGTAAAACCATTTCAATATCGTCAAATTCCAGCGAATGTCCGGCGTTAGGACCTCCCTGAAAACGCGCAACAATATCATATTGAGGCGTTAGAACATCCACAACTTTTCCTTTTCCTTCGTCGCCCCATTGCAGACCGAGCAGTACATCTGTTTTCATGTGTATTTATTTTTATTATTTTAAATTAAAACAAGAAATTAATTGATTATTTAATATCTCCCGTTATTGTTTGAAGTTTCGAAATATCAAGATAATCACTGTTTTCAAAATTTCAATTTCTTTATGAATTAAAATTTTTTTGCGCCCAAAATTACAAAAAAATCGGAGACACGAACATAAAATGATAAATATAGTTGCTGTTTGAGGTTTGAGATTTGATATAAATTCGTAAGGTATAAGACTTTTAATGATACATTTTTTTTTGTTGCAATTAAGGATAAATGAACGTAATTATGTGAATCATGCGTTATACTTCGCCACGAAAAATGCTATAAATGACGAACCGGATTTCGGGTATTCCAACTGTTTGATTTATTTTACAACACTGTCGATAAAAAAATATTTATGAAGACTTATATGATTCTAAATATTTTGAAACCAATGGATTTATCAGCGATAAATCGCCTAATCGGAACTTTTAAACGAATATCATTTGTAAAAAATTTGGTGGTTGTAAAAAAAGAGCTACCTTTGCACTCGCTTTTCAAAAAGATCTGCTAGCTCAGTAGGTAGAGCACATCCCTTTTAAGGATGGGGTCCTGGGTTCGAATCCCAGGCAGATCACAAAAAAATCCCAATCCACAATTTACTCTTTATCCACGGTTTTTTCCACGGTTTTTTTTATCCACGAATTACACGAATTGAAAATCCTGCGGATTTTTACGAAACGTAAGTTCGGCGGAGCCAATTACACGAATTTTTCTGCGAAGATAAAATCCTTTAACCAAGGTTCAGACATTCACGAATTTCTTTTTCGTTCGGCGTAGCGATACGCTATACCGAACGGGACTCCAACCCCTAACAGGGATTTTAAACCCTGTTAGGGGGGCGCCTGCCAAACTTCGTCGCGACTTTTTCATGTCCCCCTTAAGACTTGTATTTCGCAATCATTTTGTTCTAAATCCTGTTTGGATCATTTTTGATGCTTATTATTTCCTCCGGTTTCTTTTCTTATTGCTTCGTATTTTTGAAGTTCGGTAAGAGAAAGTTACTCTCACATTCACCTCACAAGTACCGTTTTTGTAGCATGGACATAATCAGCTCTATATTCAAATGTCGGGCATACGCTTTGCCTCTCATGTAACGTTCAAATTCCTTCATCACCGTGTAATTCTCTTTACTTACATGACCATAGTGTTGGGAACGTCCTCCTTTTATGTGCTCGTCCTGAAACCATTCCAAATCCTTTTTAAACTCTTCGCGAAGATACTGCTCTTCCGGTAACAAGGCTTCGATGTGTTCCCAGAGATGGTTATCCAGATAAAAAATACTCTCCTCCTCGAAATATTTTTCGTTCAGGTTAACATTCGCGTCGAACGACATGGCAGACACTTTATTGAAAAAGCGCTCCCGGTCACTGCGCTCCTTTTTCAACACCGTACCGGTTCCCTCAACGCTGAAATGATAATGCATTTTATGGTCGATGGACAGGGAGTCGGCTACAGCATCCACGTCCTGATTCGTGCCAATATAGGTGAATACCCATCCCTGCGCTTTCAGTTCTTCTACCAGCTTTTTAATGGCTGCCCCTGTATATTCCCGCGACGCGTTCTCGTAACCGTCCGTGATGATTGTGACTAAAACCCTGTTCTGTTCCTCCCTGTTTAACCGGTCGCGTAATTCGGTTAAACTGAAGCCCATTGCATCGTAGAGAGGCGTGCAGGCTCCGGGTCTATAATCTGTCACCAGACCCACCCCGGCAACAGGACGATGATCGAAAATGGTGCGTATCCCATTGGTGTTAAAGGAAACAAAGGTAAGGTAATGTTCCTGCACCTCTCCATGCTTCGTTTGCGCCGCCTGAATTGACTGTATCGTTTCGTTTAAACCATCTATAGCGGCTTTCTTTATAGACTCCATTGAGCCGCTCTCGTCTAAAATAATTAAATTGATCACTTTAATTTTCATGATTTTTTTGCTTTTTAATTGATATTCTTTTTAATTTATTATCCTTATATTTATAGCGTTTTCTGTTTTTTTCGACTCAACATTTATAAACTCCCTTTGATTGGGGGTCAAGTTGGTCTTCTTTGATCATCCAAGCCATAATTTTAAATTTTTCCTGTTCGTTTTAATTCCCAAAAACACTTTGCTGTTGCCTGTATATCAACGGCAGCATTGTGCGCTTCTTCAAAATAAGTTTTAAACAGTTTATAGTGAAGTTCTGATAATTTAGGCCATTTATAGCCATAAGTTCCATTTATTGCACAAAAATTTGTTGTACTTTTCATTGTACAAATTTTTCTTTTGTTTGATATTGAATTTGTCATCCTGTTTCGTAAAAATTCCGCTTCAATTATTTTTTCGTCAAAAGACATATTATGAGCAACGAGATAATCTGCCTGTCGAATAAGTTGGTCAAATTGCTGGAGTACAAATAAAACGGGATAGCCTTCTTTTATTGCTCTTTCTGTTGTAATACCGTGAACATTGGAAGCATCTGCAGGAATAGTAAATCCATCAGGTTTAATAATAAAATCTCCTGAAGAAATTTTGTTTCCATAGTCATCATACGATAAAAATGCTAACTGTACCAGTCTTGGCCAATTATTTAAATCTGTTACCGGAGCTTTCCAGCTTTTGGGCAAACCTGTTGTTTCTGTGTCAAAAAATAAATACATAATTTTTAATGTTTATATTAATCCTTCGGGCTTATAGCCGTAAACGCTCAGTTTGTCCTGTATCTCCGGATTATTCTTCACTCCGAGGATACCGTTTTCGATGTTGTGCAGCTTTGCCGCGAGTGTTTTACCTGTCATTGTTTTGTAAGATTTTATTTTCAGCATTATAAGCGTGAAATACGTGAGGTTCTCGCTCATCAACTGCACCAAAGTAGCTACCAACTACCTTACTTATCGGGTAGTTATGTAAAAAAAGACTATCTAAAAAGAGGCACATATATTTTTTTTCTCTTAATTTAAAATTATTCAATGTTCAACTGTCCAGCGCGAATGTCCAGTATTTTTGCGACCACAAAAGTATAAATTCTTTTTGAAGATATGATATATTTTTTAAAAATAAGATTTAGCCGATTGTTGTTTCTTTACGAGGTAAAGAAACAACAATTTGAAACGTCAGTTCGACACAGTCAAATACACACCTTTTTGGTTCCGGCTTGTTGAGCTTAGTATCTTATTTCCGAAATTGATGTAAATTTTGGCAGAATATTCAATATTAATATGGTTGTTTTCTTGACGAAGTATAAAAACCTTATTTCTACCTGATTTTCCAAACAAAACAACC